>CAWLAW010000259.1:0-5206 GCA_963854885.1 Gammaproteobacteria bacterium
ATTACGCGCGGTAGAACTTGAATGGTTTTACCAACGCGGCGCGAGCACATTGTTTCCCGACGCTTGGCAGGACTATCTGCAGCCCATTCCGGAAGCGGAAAGAAACGGTCTCATCGGTGCATACCACCGGCGCCTCACGAGTGAGGATCGATCGGAGCAACTAAAAGCCGCACGGGCTTGGAGCTTATGGGAAGGACGAACTAGTCGTCTGGTCAGCGACGAAGCGGAATTGCAGGGATTTGTTGAACAAGATTTCGCGCTGGCATTCGCGCGAATCGAAAGCCACTATTTTTTTAATCGGGGATTTTTTTCCAGCGATTCGCAGCTACTCGACGATGCCTACCGCATTCGCCATATCCCTGCCGTGATCGTGCAGGGTCGATATGACGTGGTTTGTCCGATGGCAACCGCCTGGGCGCTCCACGAACGGTGGCCAGAAGCTGACATGCGCATCGTTCCGGACGCCGGCCATAGCGCGTTTGAGCCTGGAATTCTAACTGAGTTGCTTGACGCGACGGACTCGTTCCGCGGCTAGGTAGACGAATTAATTGTTCAGAATCAACGGTTTGTGAAAACAGCATCTTCCATTCCAGCAGCTTCGGTGACAAATTGTCGGGAATTCATAGACTTACATTGTGCTAAAAAAAAGTTGCAAATGTTCCTTGCCGAGAGCACAACCGTAATCTACGGTTTAAGGGTAAAGCGAATAATTGGTTGGACAATTTGAAAGGAGAACCTATGTTCGAAAACGACCAAGATACCGTCGATGTGTTGTTATCGAAAAGCGGAGAATTTCGACGATTATTTGACAACCACACCGCCTTAAAGTCCCGAGTGCACAACGCAAACGGCTGCACTATCGGTATGGAAGAAACAGCTCTGGAGGAGCTGAAAAAAAAGAAACTTTCCTTGAAAGACCAAATGGCAACGCTGATTAAGGACTATCACGCAGTTCACGCCTAATTGAAGCACTAATAAAAACTGAGTGAGGCAACACCACAGCCGGTCCCTCGCAACGGGACCGGCAATTCTCATCCCGCAACCTATCTCCAACTATCTGCTCGCCCTTCGGGGACCTGAAAGTATTTCGTAAGCGGGCGCGTTCAGCGCCGCTACAAGTTAATTTATGCTTCGTCCTGGTGAAAAGCATAGGCCGGATCGGCTACCCGGCAACGAGCTTCTTCTAATCCTAGTTCGCGGCGCACGATATTCGTACCAAGAACCAGCGAGACGCATTTGAAATGCGCTATTCGCCGCGACAATCCTTCACGCCCGAAACCACAATCGGCGGTGATGATGAGCCGCTCAGGGGGAATGTACTCTAGCGCTCGTCGAATTGTATCGGCAACCATATCGGGGGTTTCGACTGTCGTGCGAGTGTGATCGACCACGCCGATGCCAATTTTTTTATCTGTTCTGTATTTTTCGAGCAACTTGATGTCGCGCGCTTGATTGCTTCCGCATTCAAGCATTAAAACATCGCAATTCATTTCGAGAAAGAAAGGTAGGGCGCGTTCGTAACTGGGTCTCTCCCAGTAAAAGCTCTGCTGATTGGGATTGCCCCAACAGGTGTGCGCCCAAATCTCAGATTCCACACCCTCAACTTGGCGGTTAAATGCTTTCGTGTAAAACGCCAGGTCTTTGTCGGTACACGGTGGCTCGGTGTTGCAGTTGAAGTGATGTACCGGTTCCTCAATTTGGATGATTGGACAACCAGCTTTTGATAATCCCCGATATTCGTCGTTCATCGCGGCCGCGATATCCATAATCATCGCTTCGTCATTTGGATAGTGTTCGTTCCACAACATCATCGGGATGCAGGTTGCGCAAATCGAGCCAAACTTTACCGGGCGATCGCTCATCTTTTGTGCGGTTTTCCAAATTTCAACAAAATTGAGCGGCCCGCCTGTGATTTTTCCGGTTACCACCGGCGGCGTCCAAGATTCCTGCACTTCGTACAGTATGGCGCCGGGTTTCATGCCGCCGTAATCTAAGAAATGGGATGAGTCACGAAAGCCGCTAATTCCATTTAAGCGTTCTATCGTATAGAAAAACCACGATTTTCCGCCAACTTCCAAGTCAAATCTTGTATCACCATCGACAATTATATCGAGGCCTGCTCGTTCTTGTTCGCTGACATAGCAAGCGACCGAATCAAGGTATTGTTCGCGATATTGCGAATCACCCATGGCCACGGAAAACGGCCGACCGCGTAGATTTTCAGTGAACCACGAGGGTTTTGGGAACGAGCCGACCATCGCTGTGGTTAATGGTTTGTTGGCAGTTGCCTTAAGCATTCTCTATCTCCTGACCGTTGCGATGCACGCGCGTGAATAGGGCATTTCGTATTTTCCTCGCCCTTACCTTAAACAGCATAATGGAATTCAATCGAGGTTGTGACCGATAAATTCGGATATAATCACGCGTCATAAGTGAAAGAGTTTTTAGAATCTATTGTCTAGGAGTGTGTAGATGAAGCTGCAGCAGCTCAGATACATTTGGGAGGTCTCCAAACACGAGCTTAATGTATCCGCGACCGCCGAAAGTTTGTTTACTTCGCAGCCAGGAGTGAGCAAGCAAATTCGACTACTTGAAGATGAACTCGGCGTACAAATTTTTCAACGCAGTGGTAAGCACCTCACGGAAATTACCGCCGCGGGGCAAGAAATCATTCAGGTTGCGGGTCTGATTCTCGGCGAAGTTGAAAATATTAAGCGCATTGCGGCCGAACATTGCGACGATAGCCGCGGGAGCCTCTCTATTGCGACAACACATACGCAAGCGCGCTACGTTTTGCCGCCAACAATCGAAAAATTCATCAAGGATTACCCCGACGTCTCACTGCATATGCATCAAGGGACGCCGATGCAAATATCGGAATTGGCCGCCAACAGAAACGTTGATTTTGCGATAGCCACCGAGGCACTTGAGTTATTCGAAGACCTAATCATGCTGCCCTGCTACCGTTGGAATCGCAGTATCATTGTTCCGCAAGACCACCCGCTGGCGGCAATAGAAACGCTAACTCTGGAAGCGATTGCGACTTACCCGATCGTCACTTATGTTTTCGGATTCACCGGTCGCTCTCATTTAGACAGCGCTTTTTACGAGGCCGGCCTAACCCCGAAAGTTGTTTTCACTGCAGTCGACGCCGACGTGATTAAGACCTATGTCAAATTGGGCTTGGGTATCGGCATCATAGCGAGTCTTGCGTTCGACCCGGAGGTCGATACGGGTCTTAAAGCACTCGACGCTAGCCACCTTTTTGAATATAGCGTGACGAAGATTGGGTTTCGACGCGGATCGTTTCTACGCGCGTACATGTTGGATTTTATCGGATTGTTCGCCCCGCATCTGGATCGTGACTTAATCCACAAGGCGATGGAGCTCCGAACCAGAGAAGAAATAGACAATTTAATTCCGGCAGCGAGCCTCCCAGCGTGCTAGCTCGCGCTGCTGTGTTGTAGGACTAATACGTCGCGAGATCGTTTAAGCGCACGCTGTTTCGTATGCGCTCAATTGTTGCTGCAGGTGTTTTAGAACCTCATCGACGAATTTCAAATAAACCGTGTGTACGGCGATGAATCCTGCATCGTCTTCAACTACAAAAAATGGTGTGCGATCGATCCCAAGTGCCTCAACAAGGTGCACCCCAGCGCTGTCGGGAATCCGTTGGTCCGCGACTAAAACGGTATCGATGCAATGCCAATATCCGCTGTCGCGCAAGCGCTGTTCAACATCGGCGCACTTGCGGCAAGCTTCGCCGTTTGATTTGATTGTTTTCACTAACGTGATGTGCATCGTAGCGCCCCTGATGGACAGAACCGGGGAGCAATAGTAGGCCTTACGCTGTGTAATAAAAAATACTAGATTCGTCTAATCATATAGTTTTTTGGAATGACGAAATCGGCACCAATTGCAGCGCCGCCGAACTACGACTCAATTCGTGAACTCAAATATCGATGGGGTAAGAACGTACCGTGAGATGACAGATCGGTGAATCGGATCCTACCGTCCGCCACTTTTTCAATAATTAAGTGAATTCGCGATACATCACGATAAACATTATCGACAACCACATTGCACACGCTGTCTCGGCCGATAATATTTTTCCCAGACTGCAATGGGTGTTCTCGATTCTGATCGTCAAAAATAGCGAGCTCGTCATTTTCATTTGCTAGTTGAAAAGAATGTTTAGAAAAACGAATGTTCGCGCGCTGGCCTCCGGCAATCGCTACCAATACCGCTTCCCCTTTCGGTAGTCGCGAAAATTCACTGCTCTGGTCGAGCTGCTGCTCGATGATTACGGAATCGAAAATGATCGTATCTTTGAGTCCAGGGGAAGATTCTTCCGAGTCGACTTCGAGCGTGGAATCAGAGAAAGTCGCACCTTCGTCACGACCTTCGAGAAGCTGTCGTTCGCGTTTTTTTACTTTGTAGGTTTGTTTGATTACGTCCTGTCTAGAGCGTAGATATTGCATATATTTGACCAGCGCAATACGTCGAAATTCGTCGTAGCTTTTATCCTTGTCATCGAGGCAGCGCATAATGTCGCGCCAATGATGGTCTTGGGAAAAAACATGGACGTCTAAATTGCGTAGGTATTGAGTGATACTGCCCGGATCTTCGATCGAGCGTGATAGGACTTCAACAAACTGCTGTTCAATACCCTTTATCGCTTTTGCCTCTTTACGCAATTCTTGCAAGGTGAGCGCCACCATTTCGGCAATTTTTTTTGCCGGAACGTCCGTACGTCCCGATAATGCGAATTCCACTTCAGCCAATGTACTGAATGAAATCTCCTGGCCGGCGACTTCTAGCGACAATACTTTTGCAAATAGTTTGTTTAATACGCTCAACCGAATGTAAACCCCAATTAGGTGTGGAAAGACCGCAGCGTTGCAGGAAATGGATCCAATGCGTCGTTGTGCGGCGTAGGCCTCAAATTATATGCCGCAGCGGTGATCTGCCGGGTAATAGTCGATCGATTCGTGATTGTCTTCACATTTGCCGAACTAATTACCGCGCTTTGAGCTCGGATTGTCTAATAGAACCCAAGTCCCTTCCAGCTTTTCGACTAGTTCCATCCAAATGCCGTCTACATCTTTAGAGAATACCGTTGTTTCGGATGCCGCTGCCATGTGCCAGTCGCCTTGGGCTAATTCGGTATCCAGTTGACCGGGGCTCCACGCTGCGTAGCCGGCAA
>CAWLAW010000260.1:0-5202 GCA_963854885.1 Gammaproteobacteria bacterium
GAGACAGTTCGGTCCCTATCTGCCGTGGGCGCTGGAGACTTGAAGGGAGCTGCTCCTAGTACGAGAGGACCGGAGTGGACGTACCTCTGGTGTTCCGGTTGTCACGCCAGTGGCATTGCCGGGTAGCTATGTACGGAAGGGATAACCGCTGAAAGCATCTAAGCGGGAAGCCCCCCCTAAGATTAGGTCTCCCTGGGACTTTAAGTCCCCTAAAGGGCCCTTGTAGACTACAAGGTTGATAGGCTGGGTGTGGAAGTTCAGTAATGAATGAAGCTAACCAGTACTAATTGCCCGTGAGGCTTGACCATATAACACTCAAGTGTTTTGGACAGGTTCTCGTACAAGTAACAAAAACCGCTTTTCGACTTTCCGAATTTGATGAATTCGGGGACAGTTTACTTAATTGTTTCGGGACAAATAATGTCCCGGAGAATTGAGGCAATTAAGTAAACTGTCCCCGTGATTCGTCACACCAGTTTGCCTGGCGACCATAGCGAGTGGGAACCACCTGAATCCATCTCGAACTCAGAAGTGAAACCGCTTAGCGCCGATGATAGTGTGGGAGATCCCATGTGAAAGTAGGTCATTGCCAGGCATCAAACAGAGAAAACCCCAGCTAGAAGCTGGGGTTTTTTTGTTTAAAATCTCTGGATGGCTATTTATCACTACAACGGTTCCATGTGACCGATCGGCAAAGCGGATCGGGACGAGCTTCAGCGTGCCCGCAGGGCAAGCGCCAATTAGGCGCGCAGTCCAAGTAGGTCATTGCCAGGCATCAAACAGAGAAAACCCCAGCTAGAAGCTGGGATTTTTTTGCTTAAAATCTCTGGATGGCTATTTATCACTACGACGGTTCCATGTGACCGATCGGCAAAGCGGATCGGGACGCGCTTCAGCGCCCGCGCAGGGCAAGCGCTGATTAGGCGCGCAGTCCTAGTAGGTCATCGCCAGGCATCATACAAAAGTGCAGAAGTGAGGTCGGATGACACGTTTCGTCAGATCTTCCGCTACGGAATCCGTGAAATATTCTTACTTAAAAAGATTAATCTGAGCCCGCTTTCTTCCTCTCCACGATCATTCAACCCGCCCGGCCTCTGACCTTCTATAATGTGCAGATGAACAGCAGCATAAGTTCCTTCGGTCGTCATTGTCGCCAATCAACACCCAATCCGTTAAACCAAATTCCAGACTGGAAAAACCATTTATATGTCTAGCTCCGCTTTCGCGAAAACCGACCACCGTCGGATCGAAGGTCTAAACCTCGATTTCCATTCTTTCGAACATCGCGCAACCGGCGCGCGACATTTGCATATGGAATGTGACGATCCGAACAACGCTTTTATGATTGCGTTTCCGACGCTACCCACGAATTCGACCGGCGTCGCTCATATGCTGGAACACACAACACTGTGCGGGAGTCGAAACTACCCTGTGCGCGACCCGTTTTTTATGATGTTGCGTCGTTCTTTGAACACCTACATGAACGCGTTTACTAGCGGAGACAGTACGGCCTACCCATTTGCGACGCAGAATCCTAAAGACTTTTCCAACTTACTCGCCGTTTATCTAGATGCCGTTTTCTTCCCCTTATTAGATCCGCTCGATTTCGCGCAAGAAGGATGGCGGGTCGAATTTGCGGATCCGAACTCTGAAGCTAACTTGATGTACAAGGGCGTCGTATTTAACGAAATGAAGGGCGCGATGAGCGCTCCGTCTAGCCAATTATGGCAGCGCTTGCATAGCGAGATTTTCCCGGACACGGTCTATCGATACAATAGTGGCGGTGAGCCGAACGAAATACCGAATTTGAGCTACGAGCAACTAAAGGCTTTTCACCGCAAGCACTATCATCCCAGTCACGCGACGCTCATGACCTACGGTAACTTTCCCGTAGAACGGCATCACGATCAATTTGAATCGTTAGCGCTACACAAATTCGAACGTTGTCCCGCCGCCCAGGCCATCGCGTCGCAAGCGCGCTTTTCGGCCCCGATTTCCGTCCGGTCGCAATATGCGGTTACAGATAAATCGGAGTTGGCACGGGGTACGCACGCAATTTGGGCTTGGGTTGTCGGGAATTCGGCGGACCCGAAGACGCTCTTGGAAGGACATTTACTGGCCGGACTATTACTCGACAACGGATCGTCACCGTTGCGCCAATATCTAGAAACGACCAGCTTAGCGGATGCACCATCAGAGCTCTGCATGCTCGATGATTCGGCTGCACAGCTACTACTATGTTGCGGCGTAGAGGGTACAGAGGAGGAACACGTTGAACAAATCGGCGATGAAATATTCGAAATATTGCGTCGTATTGCGTCCAATGGGGTCGATCACGACACGTTGATCGGACTTCTCGATCAGATGGAAATTGCCCAACGCGACATTGGCGGTGGGGGTTATCCTTACGGATTGCAATTAATGGGGAGAATTTTACCGAGCGCCTTGCACGGTGGGGCGGCCCCAGACCTCATTGATATTGATCAACAGTTGCTCGCGCTGCGACAACGTATCGAGGATCCGACATTTATTGCGGGGATGATTCGCACTCGGCTTATTGATAACCCACACCACGCTCGGCTCGTCATGCTTCCGGACGATGAAAAAATTGCGCAAGATAACGCCGCGGAAGCAAGTCGATTAGCAGCTCTGTTGGCGAACTTGGATGTGTCTGGACGTCAGGAGGTTCGAGCTGAATCGGAACGTTTGGAGCGACGCCAGAATGAGCCGCAAAATGCGGATTGCCTGCCGAAAGTAACCCTCAATGACGTACCCAAAGATTTGCCGCAAATTGTCAGCCAACAAATAACGGTTGCGGATTCAATTATCGTGCATTGTGCGGCCCCGACAAACGGATTGTGTTATTTCCAAATTGCGGTCGAGATACCTTATCTCGATGACGATGAATTGGTCCGTTTGCCTCTATTTTGCGAGTACCTCACAGAACTCGGGTCCGGTCGCGATAGCTATGTCAAAACGCAGCAGAGCCGCGCGCAAATCGGAAATTTTTCTGCCTATGTGTCAGCGCGTGCGAGTACCGATGACGGACATCGATTGCACGCCAGATTGGTCGTTACCGCTAAAGGCTTGGCGCGTAAACGCACTGAACTAGTCGAGGTTCTTTTCGAAATACTCGCTAGCGCACGTTTTGACGAATCGAACCGAATTACGGATTTGATCGCCCAATCGCGCGTCGAAGTAGATGCTTCTATCACCGAGCGAGGTCATCTAATCGCCGTTCAAGGGGCTTGTGGCGCGCTAAGTGCGGCTGGTTTTCTTGATGACTTGTGGGACGGTCCAACGAATATAAAGTTTGTTCGACAGTTGGATCGTGAGACTCAACACCAGCCAAAATCGCTTGCTTCGCTTGCAAGTTGCTTTGAGGAATTGCGCAATAAGGTACTAACCGCGCCATGGCGGATGTTGATCGTTGGCGAGCAAGATCTCATCAGCAATACGTTGCAGCAGCTAGCCAGTTTCGACACTGGGTTTAGCCGCACTGAAAAATTCGCGCCGTTCTATGTGTCTAGTCGTAGCGAGCATCGCAACAGCGCCTGGATCACGAACACTCAGGTTAATTTTTGCGCAAGGGCTTATCCTGCGGTGCCGGAGGCACACGCAGATGCCTCGGTCCTAGCGGTCCTTGCGAAGTACTTGCAAGACGGGTTCCTGCACCCGGCGATACGGGAAAAGGGCGGGGCATACGGCGCGGGCGCTCAGTTTGATCCAGAAAGCGCGACATTTCGCTTTTTTTCTTATCGGGATCCGCGTTTAGGTGCGACATTAGCCGATTTCGACGAATCGATAGCTTGGCTGGATAGAACGAATGAGCCCGAACGATTGGAAGAGTCAATTTTAGGCGTTATACGCGGCCTGGATGCGCCGAGAACGCCGGCAGGAGCCGCGATCCAGGAATTTTACGACGAATACGAAGGTCGTTCTCGGGATTTTCGTATCGATCATCGAAACGCGGTCTTGGCGACAAAATTCGACGATTTGTACCGCGCGGCCGCGCGTTATCTCGTTGCTGAGACGTCGTCGACTCATGTTATTACGCACGCCGCACACGAAGCCGAAATTGAAGAACTAGAATTAGAACGACACCGACTGTAATTTGCATGAGGCCAGCGTGAAGATAGAATTTAGCGAAGGATCAGGAAATCTGCTGGAAGCGGAGGACCTATTGCGCGTCCTGCATTATCTACCGATGACACCATCTGCTGAGATACTGCGCGGCGAGATCATCGGCCAAGTATTCGACCAGTTCCGAAGTCAACCAGATGGGCGCTCAAGGATCGAGCATCTAACCGACGGCCCAACCCGCGGCATTGTTGGACGCTTAGCGGCGCTATGGCGAGGAATAAAAGGGCCATCGCACGGCGAAATTGCACTCAGCAAGCAACGCCATGACGCACTTGATCGGGCCGATCGCGCAGAACGCTCGTCGTTCGAGGCGCTTGCGGAAATGGCCACAGTTGGGCGTGAGCGTGATGCGATGAGAAATGACATTGAAGTTTTGCAATTGAGGATCAAGCAGCTCGAATATGCAATATCAAAGTAAGCTGTTACGAATTCTATTCTCAAGCTCTCTGGGCCAGGGGCTTGGGTGCCTTGTACTGTTGTTCCTTTGTATGCCTAGCTTTTCTGCACAAGCTGACTTTTATAGTTGGGTCGGTCCAGACGGACGACGACAAGTTAGCAACGTTCCGCTCTCAGGGTTCACAAAAGAGGGCGGGATTAGGCAAGCCTACGATCCACGTTCTATCGTCTATCAGCACGCGAAAATGCTGGAATCAATCGCCGCACAAAGCCAAGAAATTTCGCGCCAGATAAACGCCACACGAGGTCGATCCGATGCGCCAGGAGTTTCCGGACAATTGACTGCGCCGCGCCGCGCCGCCCCCCGCGAAGGCGTGATGAATCTGGTCGAATTAATTGAGTTGGAGAAAAGAGGTGGTCGATATCCTGAATCGTCTCAAATAAGACCGTAGTTGAAATGAGCTTCCAAGGTCGTTGATCAACGGATTTATCACAGGGCGGAAATATTATTATCGGCCTGTGCGATGCGATTTATCGCAATTTTATGGTTCGTCAGATTGAAAATAGGGTGGATAACGAAATTCACCGTCGCCCTTAGCCGGTGCTAAGTCGAAATACGTCTCGATTAATTCGGGGTCATCAAAATGTCGCCGACCCACAAAC
>CAWLAW010000261.1:0-5182 GCA_963854885.1 Gammaproteobacteria bacterium
CTCTTCAGTAAAAAATCGTTCTTCCATAATCGGTCCCCTTTCTCTAATCCAATAGAATCAATGCCAGTTACCAAGCTGCCTACGGCAGTATACCCTAGCAACATCGGAGCGCAGATCCTCAGATGGAATGAGAATGAAAGAATATAAAGCGATTGTTTTTGATTTATTTAGCACGATTGCGATTTGGCAACCGGACCGTCTGCCACTATTTAATTGGCGCGGCAAAACCTCGCACTCGACGATGGGCGCACTGCAGGAGTCGATCGAAAGCCTCGTCACCGAAGCATCGTTCGCGACGTTCGTCGATGCGCTCGACCAGGCCAATGAAACGTTGGCCGCACGACGGGCGAGTGAGATGAGAGAAATCACGTCTCTCGAAAGATTCGAACTCGCGTTGCGCAATGCCGGCTACGCAGCGTCCTCAGGTACGCGCGATCTTGCGCAAACACTCTCGCTACAACACATGGACCTACTCGCCAATGCAGTTGAAATCCCACCAGCGCACGTCAAATTGTTGGAGCGCCTAAGTTCCGAGTACCCGCTAGCACTCGTGTCGAATTTCGATCATGGGACGACCGCGCGGAGAATCCTAAATCGCGATGGCGCTGCGGATTACCTCAGCCCCATTGTTGTCTCCGACGAGCACGGTTGGCGCAAACCACACCGTAAGATATTCATCGACACGCTAGAAACACTGGGTGTCGAAGCTGGCGAAGCGCTGTATGTCGGAGACTCCCCGGAGGACGATATTGTTGGCGCAAAAACAGCAGGCATGGATGTCGCGTGGGTTAATGCACGTAAGATCGACCTACCGGCAATTGGCCACGATCCTGATTTAACTATAGGCGCGATTCCAGAACTCGCGGAAATCTTGCTCAACGAATAAGCGGCTTGGGCTCGCGCTTTGGGCACGAGCCCAAGTTCGGTTGATTTATTTTTGACTAATCAAAAAATTAACCAGACCGCAGACATCATCGGCGTTGGTTCGTCCGAGCGGGCCATCGGAGTAGCTCGCTTGTACGATCGTTCCATCTCCGCGCATGAGAAATTCACTCGGTTGAATGATGTTTCGTCGATCTTCCCACCACGCACCGATGCTGTCCGCAAGCTCGCGGGTAACACCTTCTCCAACCGGGAACGATAGCTCACCTGCTACGGTGCTGGAATTTTCACCGGTATCGACGCTCGCCGCGTAGACCGATACGCCAAGTTTATCTAAGTCCGCTTTCTTTTCTTCGTAACCGGCTAACTGCCGGCGGCAAAACGGTCACCAGTGTCCTCGATAAAATAATACGACTGCGAAGTCAGACTCGAGGTCGTTGGGTAACGTGGTGCTACCACCCCCAACAAGGTTTAAGGTTACGGTGGGGAGTTTGTCCCCACTTCTGAGCTTCTCGCCCATGAAAGTTCTCCTTCGTATGTCTCGGGCGAACTATTATGCGATTTTTAACAAAGAGTTGATATTCCATTTTGCTGGGCGCTCAGTGCACTCACTATGTTGCAAAACGATGCGGATAAATGAACGCCGCGGTCGCAGCTTGAGGCGGCCAAACGACAATTTTTTGCCCTCCGATCCATTGGGTTACCAACATTTCGTGTGCTATTTGCCGACCCGTATCGGGCTCGATTCTGAAGCGGCCATAGAGCGTATTGCATTGAAGCTCATTCGCAGCCTCACGCAACGCTGCCTGTTCTAACGTACCTGCTAGTTCGACACATTGCTGTGCAATAAGAGCGCCGGCATACGCTTGCACCGCCGGGTAATCTATTGGTTCGTCCGATTGCTGCGCGTAGGAGCGCGCAAAATTTTTCGCACTAACGCCCGTGTCAACAGGGAAACTGACGCTCGGCTCCCATTGACTGGGCGCGATAAATCCATCCGCATTTGACCCGAGTTCAATTCGAAATTGATCGATCGCCGCTACGACCAGCCCTATTGATTTGATCGGCGGGGAGGCTACGCAAAGCGCTGAGGCAAACTCCAAATCATCTTCTACGCGTCCGACGCCAAGCAAGCAATCGGGCGATTCGCCCCTTAGACGTTGTAGAATTTCCGTGAAGTCGGTCGAACCGGTCGCATAGCGCTGGTGCGACGAAAGAGTCAATCCATGCTCCGCGACCAAACGTGCAGCGCCGTTCGCAACGTCTTCCGCAAAACCAGTATCCGCACTGACGATCGCGACGCGTCGCGCATTCGGATCGCGCAGGCGTACTAGAGCCAATATCCCGGAATAATAGCTCGAAGCGGGGGAAATAATGCCGACTAAATACTGAAATCCGGCGCGAAATATCTCATCTGCAGAACCACTATGATTCCACAATACGGTGCCGGCAGATTCTGCGATTCGAGCCGCCGCCATGGTCAACCCGCTGCTGTAAGGCCCGAGTAACAAGTCAACTTGAGCCTCTTCAATTAGATCGCGAACGCGACGCTCGCACTGCACGACGCTGCTTTCATCGTCGGCGACAATTAACTCAACGGGCCGCGCGCGCACTCCGGCGCTAACTGAAATCCCGCCAACTGCGTTTACGTCATCCACATAACAACGTGCGCCGGCGGCAACCTGTCGACCGAGTAATGCGTAGCGTCCGGTTAAAGACACGGCCATGCCAATTTTGATCGGGTTGTTTGATTCGAGCGTATTTGACGCTGAATAGGTAATATCGACCCTCCCTATTTCAATTCACCCTCAGGGTGAGCTTATCGCGGCGACCCGCAGATCTGAGAACACGCCATGCCGGCCCTAACTGCGTCCGAGGAGAATATCCTCGGTCGGACACAGAACCGGTATAGTACGAGCTTAATCAATCAATATTGGAGATTTGAACAATGGCAGACCCGATGATCGAACTGAGTGAAACCGGCTGGATTGGACAACACCGTGAACAGTATAAAAAAGATCCTGAAAAAGGGCATATGTGGGATTCAACAATCGGTGGTGGTCCGGGACCGCTTCCGACCCTGTTATTAACCACCAACGGTCGTAAATCGGGCAAGGAAAGCTGCATGCCCCTTCTATACGGTAAGGTCGACGGCGGGTTTGCGATAATCGCGTCAAAAGGCGGCGCACCAAAACATCCCGGCTGGTATCACAATATCAAAGCCCAAGGTGAAGTTGGGGTTCAAGTTGCTGCGGATATCTTCCAAGCGAATACTCATGTTGCCGAAGGCGCGGAACGTGCTGCAATATGGGATCAGATGGTTGCCATGTACCCTCCTTTTGCTGACTACGAAGTTGCGGCCGGCGATCGCGAAATACCCGTTGTCGTGCTCGCGCCAATTCGCTAATTTGAGCTTCTTCACACGGCGTATTTTTTCCGTCCCCCACTACCGGAAAGCAACGTTTCAAGACTCCGCAATGTAGTTTGCAGAGCGCGAATCTTTGCTCTCGGTGTTGGGGGCGATCATCTAACACGACGAAAGGAAAGGGATATGATTCACGGCATCCATCACACCGCAATTTCAAGCAGTAACATTGAACGCTCACTGGCTTTCTATCGAGATTTGCTCGGTTTCACCGAGGTGTTTAATTTCGACTGGAAAGTTGGCACAAAACAACTTGATGATATTACTGGCTTATCCGATTCATCCGCCCGAGTCGTGATGCTCAAAGCTGGAAATGCGTGTATCGAATTGTTCGAATTCCACTCCCCAGACCCGAAGACTGTGACTGCAAAACGTCCGGTATGTGATCACGGGATTACCCACTTGTGTTTGCAAGTCTCAGGCATCGACGCAGAGTACGAACGCTTGAGTGACGCTGGCATGGAGTTTCATTGTCCGCCGCAATCGGTTGGCGATTCGTTGCGTGCGACTTACGGCCGAGACCCAGACGGCAACGTCATTGAACTTCTAGAAGAAACTGTCGCGAGCGAAATGTCTTTGATTAGCGCTTAGTAAGGCACACCATTCACACAGGACCGCTTGTCCTATCTGCAAGTCCGTCGCCTAATTGATCGGCCGATCGAACAACATGCCGAAAAATTTGCGGCGGGTTGCAGCGCTCATGTCACGCTGCATTTGATAGCCAACGTGCTCATCCGCTTTAGCATCTGGCGATAGAACGATCCCCCATAAGCCATCACCCTGGTTCGGTAGCATCGAATAGCGCATGTCGACAATCATGTTGTCGTCGTCCCGAGATTTCGACAGGTGACCTGCTGAGAACCAACGAAATCGTTCGACATCCAGCGCTTGTTGGGAGCCGCCATCTAGCCACGGAAAATCAGCTTCGAGATCAAGTTTTGCTACGGATTCTCCAGTTGATATAGAGGTGTCTAAACCCATTCGAACGGCATCGATGAAATATTGACCATCGTGTTCGTAGATGGTTTTCCACAGCACGAGATTACCAAAGCTTGGCTTTGCCTCAGTTACTGCTGGCAAATGTCCACGAGAGACCGCTAGTTCATGCGCAACCAACTCGGCACGATGCCGTTGCAATCCGCCGAAACTAATGTAGGCAATAGCCCACCCCAACGCTAACCGTCCCCATAACGGAGATGGTCGTGAGGTGGCTACGATCACGAGCGCGAGTATCGGCAATGTAAACATCGGATCGATGATAGAAATACTGTGCCAGGCGATGCGTGCGTCAGAGAATGGCCACAGAAGCTGGGTCCCATAGGATGTGCACGCATCAAGAAGTCCGTGAGTGGCATATCCCACCGTGCAGTATGCGTATGTTCGGCCGAACGACAGGCGGCGGGAAGCAAACAAAAAATACACAATCACTGCGCACACAAAACCGCCAACCGGAATAAATATAAGCGAATGGGTAAATTGGCGGTGGTACTCAAGAAAAAGTATCGGGTCAGATTTGGAGCGGATGAGCACGTCGAGATCGGCCGCCATTCCGCCGAGTAACCCGAGGAAACAGGCCATTGCACCGTGTTTGTTTGATGACGCATGCGCGGCCGCCGCACCGAGCACACCTTGGCTTAAGGGATCCATTGCAGACTTCGCAATCCAGATACGCGCTAACGAGCCGAAGACGTCGCGACGTTCAGCACAATTTTACTAACAACTTCTTTGATCAACCCTCGCCTTTGTGAAGCATCTCAGCCCATTGCTCCATCGTAATAACGCCACCAGCAGTTTCCGCCAGGCCAGTATCTTTTGCCGGCAAGACGTCTTGAAACGCGTCGATGCGCTTCCAAGCTGCGAGGGGTGTGTCAGATT
>CAWLAW010000262.1:0-5173 GCA_963854885.1 Gammaproteobacteria bacterium
CGCGATCCGCATCGTATATCTTGGGTAGATACGCTTCGGGCCAGCGTCGAATACCGGGAATAGCTGCGCCGTCGCTCGGTTGAACCCCAACAATCTCGATGTGCGGATTTTGTTCCTTTAGGTACATCGAGGTGCCCATGATCGTGCCCGTCGTACCCATCGAACTAACGAAGTGCGTGATACTTCCGTGCGTGTCGCGCCAAATTTCCGGCCCGGTGGATTCATAGTGCGCAAGTGGATTGTCCGCGTTAGCAAATTGATCAAGTATCACTCCCTCACCGCGACGTTCCATCGCACGCGCTGTATCAATCGCCTCCTCCATACTCCCGGCTTCTGAAGTAAGAACGATTTTTGCGCCAAACGCCTTCATCACGGCACGCCGCTCGGGGCTCATGTGTTCGGGCATTACTAGAATCATGCGATAGTCCTTAATCGCGGCAGCCATAGCGAGCGCTATTCCGGTATTACCACTCGTCGCCTCGATAAGAACGTCTCCCGGGGTAATGTCGCCCCGACTTTCCGCACCAGCTATCATGCGCAAAGCGGGTCGGTCTTTTACGGATCCGGCCGGATTATTTCCTTCGAGCTTCGCCAAAATAATGTTGCTTGAATGCCCGGGTAGTCGTTGCAGCCTGACCAGCGGTGTATTCGCGGCAAAATCTTCTATCGTCGGATATTCCATGGTGAAATATTAGCAGAAGCGACGGCGAGTGGTTTCGATTAGTTCAACCGATCGACATTGCGCTTACGGGCAGCAAGCGAAGACTATATTGTCTATTCAGTTTTCTCAGTCGCGGCCAATCGACGTCACTCGACCTAGAACCGGTAACCCAGGTGTAGGACGTGAAAATTAATGCCGGGATTATCATCACCAAGACTCGCGTTGGACAAATGTTGGAAGCGATAAAGCAATTCGTAACGGCCGCTTTCGCCAAAACGAAAACCGCCGCCGACATGGCTGCCGAATGCGAACGGAATGTCGAAATCCTTGTTGCCAATAGAATCGTCCGTGTGTAAGTGGGGGCCTAATCCGAATTCTAGAAACGGGATCAGTAGTGCGTCAGGTTTGCGTTGAAGCCGTAACACAGGTGTTATGTGGAAATCCGCGAGCGAGTCATTACCGGTACGGCCTTTTCTTCCATCCCAGTACGCCGCACCAAGCTCCCAATAGCCGCCAAGATACCAATCTCCCGCGGCAAACCATTGAGCAGCCCAATCTCGTTTGTACGCTATCCCGAAACGGTCGACGTCTTCGTCGCTAGCGGCAGTACCGAGTTCCACCGATAAGGTGTTTGCTGCGTACAATGGGCTGTTTACCGTCGCCGCTAGGGCGATTATAAAAAGCACGCGTCTAAGGCTTTTCATTATTCTGAGCGTTTTTTTCACAGGCGTATCTTCCACTTAATTCTCGGCAAGAGGCCGCGCCGCAGGCTAGCGCGGAAACTGGTCTCATTCAAGCCGCTCGGTATCGCGAAATTTTATGCTGGCGGTTCGACTACTGCAACTTCTTTGCTTAGTACGAATGCGTCCTCTCTGCCCACTTGCGCCGGATAATAACCGGGTCGTTGTCCCATTTGGGTGAAGCCATTTCCGGTGTAGAGATCGAGCGCAGCAAGATTTGACGGGCGGACTTCTAGATAAGCCATCTTCGCCCCGTGCGAAATCGCAGACTCGAGCAGTTGGTCCAGTAATAATCCAGCAAATCCGCGGCGCCGGAACGTCCGATCGACGCATATATTAAGAATATGGCACTCCTCGGCAGCCACAGACATAATTCCGTAGCCGGCCATTTCATGTTCGCTTGCGATTATCCAGCAGCAATATCCAACCCGCAAACAATCCGCAAAGACGCTGACCGACCAAGGAAAATCATAAGAACGCTGTTCGATCATGGAAACTCGTGCCAAGTCGTGCTCGCGCATCGGACGCAGCGCGGGCGAGGAATTCTCGATTGCGGCACTCATGGCTTCGTTTCCTCGAACACTCCTAAAGCAAAGCTCAAATCCAGCCAGCTCTTACGTTTCTCCTGCGGCGACCGTAACAAATAAGCTGGATGGTAGGTCACAACGACAGGAATATTGGTGTCACCATAAGTATAACGTTGGCCTCGCATTTTTCCGATCGGCGTGGACCGCCCAAGGAGATTTTGCGCCGCGACACGACCAACCGCAAGAATAATCCGTGGATTTATTAACGCGACCTGCTGAGCTAAGTACGACGTGCATTGTGCGACCTCATCATCCTTGGGATCGCGGTTCTCAGGTGGTCGACATTTTAGGATGTTGGCGATAAAAATCTGCTCGCGCGATAAGCCAAGTGCACGCAACATCGAATTGAGTAACTGACCTGCTCGCCCGACAAATGGCTCGCCGCAGCGATCTTCTTCCGCTCCTGGCGCTTCTCCGATGACGAGCCACGCGGCATTAGGATCGCCTGTCCCAAAAACCGTTTGCGTGCGATGTGCATGTAGCTCACATCGAGTGCATGCTGCGACCTCCAAGGCGAGCGTCGTCAGATCCGGCGCATTGATCGGGGCTGGTGTCGCAGCATTTCGATCGCGCGGAACCCAGACATCAATGTCCATGGCCGCTAAAAGTTCGTTGTGTTGTGACATATCGTAACCAGGGTACCTGGATTTTTAAGCCCCGCCGAATAGATTAGGGTTTGCTGTGGGACTTCACTCGCAATTTACGCCACATTATCGGGCCTAGGCTGCATCTTGGCGGTCGCTATCATCGCGGCGGCGCGCCGCACGCCGCTCGCGTATTTGCATCAGCGTTATTACAGGCCCTGAAATGGCATAAGCGACAAAGCAAATGGCCAATACGGCAGCAGGATCTAATGACACGAGAACAAACACGAGTACTATCGCGAGCACGGCGATAAACGGTACACGGCCACGCAGATCGAGTTCTTTGAAACTGTAGTATCGGATGTTGCTAACCATTAGCAACGCCATAGTTATCGTAGTAATAAATAAGACGGGTACGACGGCGAAGTTTTGTTTTAATCCGTAACTTTCAATAAACCAGATGACACCGGCTACGACTGCTGCTGCTGCAGGGCTCGGTAAGCCTTGAAAATATTTTCGATCGACAACACTTGCCTGCGCGTTGAAACGCGCAAGGCGAAGAGCAGCAGTTGATGTAAACACGAAGGCGCAAAGCCAGCCGATTTTTCCGAGATCGAACAATACCCATTCATAGGCGACTAATGCTGGCGCCAAGCCAAAAGACACCATGTCCGATAAGCTGTCGTATTCCGCGCCAAAATCGCTCTGCGTATTGGTAATTCGAGCGATACGCCCATCCATCCCGTCGAGAACGAGCGCCACAAATATTGAAATTACGGCGGGTTCGTATCGCCCATTGATCGCCGCGACGATCGCGTAAAAACCAGCGAACAACGATCCAGTAGTAAGAAGATTCGGCAGTAAATAAATGCCTTTACGGCCAAATTTTTTCCCGCGCATCGTAGCGACGTCGCGGACTCGAGGCGGCTCAGCGTCTTGGTTAGTCATGTCAACTATAACTGTAGTTCAAAGTTAGATGTTTGGCGCTCTCTAATTGCTCTTTTTGAGTTTTTATCGTGGCTCGCTATCGGTAAATTTCTCGTCACCGATGTTTTTTGACGTCGAACGCTGGCTAGCCATCCGTGTCAGATGGACGAGCGTACCGACAACATCGCTTCCGGCGGCCACGTGATCACTCGCCGAAATTTCGTAATCGCTACCGGCAGGCAAGTATAAACTCGCCGTACAACCAAAATCTGCGTAACCGATGCGACGTCCATGGCCGATGCGCTCGCCCGGAGAAAACCCCAAACTAATTTGGCCGCCCCACGATCCGCGAGTTATAACCAATACGATGTCGTCTTTCTCGTCAGTGCGGATCCAATACGCGCTCGAATGAGCGGGACTCTCTTCGTTTGGACCAAGATCCGGAATCGCGCTCCACTGTTCCATTATTTTCCCTTCGACGGGTGCGTAGATACTGCGAATGTCGAAAAGTGAGGTCTCAAACACGCAGCATTCCGCGGGCCTTTTCAACCACGGATCGCGAGTTGGTCCAATTTTTGTTACGCGTCCGTGGATCGGACTGACAACTGCCAAGGGCAGCGACGGTGGTGATTGAGTCGGGTCACGAAACATGTATAAAAGGACAACGAGCAACAACCACGCCGGCGCGGCCGCAATCGCGCCCAAGGTGGCTTGCAAAGCCACCGCGCAGAGGGCGACGACCGCCAACTTGCTATGGCTTTCTTCGGCGATGAACGCGTAATTCTTAGTCGCCACTTCAAGCGCACATCTGGATTGTCATAACGACAAGACGAGCGCGGCGGAATGACGGCCAGTCCACGCTAGTGCGACGCCTAAACGAACCTACTCTTATCGCCGGAAGCTAATTCTTGCTTCGGTCGACTAATTTGTTTTCTTTGATCCACGGCATCATGGCGCGCAATCTCGCTCCGACTTCTTCAAGGCCATGCTCCCGTGATAAGCGTCGTTTTGCATGAAGAACGGAAGCGCCTGTCTTGTTCTCGCCTATCCACTCTCGGGCAAATTCGCCATTTTGAATTTCAGAAAGAATTTCCTTCATCGCGGCCCGCGCCTCAGGACCGATGACCCGTTTACCGCGAGTGAAATCACCGTATTCTGCAGTATTTGAAATCGAGTAGCGCATGTCTGCTATGCCGCCTTCGTAGATCAAATCGACGATTAGCTTAAGTTCGTGTAGGCATTCAAAGTATGCCATTTCTGGCGCATAACCTGCCTCAACGAGTGTTTCAAAACCGGCTTGAATCAGCTCGGTAACCCCGCCGCACAATACCGTCTGCTCTCCAAACAAGTCCGTTTCCGTTTCTTCCCTAAACGAAGTTTCGATTACTCCGGCGCGCGCGCCGCCATTTGCCGCTGCGTAGGAAAGGGCGACTTCTTTAGCCTGGCCGGAGGCATTTTGCTCGATTGCAATCAGACTCGGAACGCCGCCGCCTTGTTGATAAGTTGAGCGCACCAAGTGTCCGGGACCTTTAGGTGCGATCATGATGACGTCAAGGTCGGCGCGCGGTTTAATTTGATCGAAATGGATATTAAATCCATGAGCAAATGCAAGTGTTGCGCCGTCTTTGAGATTGGGTTCGATATCATCTCGGTAGAGATCGCCTTGCGTCTCGT
>CAWLAW010000263.1:0-5151 GCA_963854885.1 Gammaproteobacteria bacterium
AATTCATTTTCAACCACCAAGCTGGTATCCAAAATCTGCAATCGACGTCTCGAACCCTTTGAAACAAGGATCTGGTCACGCAGATCGAACAGCA
Source organism: Gammaproteobacteria bacterium (assembly GCA_963854885.1). Lineage (GTDB taxonomy): Bacteria > Pseudomonadota > Gammaproteobacteria > UBA11873. The sequence goes on from CAWLAW010000263.1 coordinate 95, forward strand.
GCTGAGCAAGTATTTGGACGCGTCGGCGTGGCTTCGATTGCCCGTTAAGAGCAGCGCGGCCCCCACTAATGGCATCCGCGAGAGATTTATGCGAAGCAGCACCAAGCGACTTAAGTGCACCATCGATATCCACAGAACGTGCTCGTTCGATCAAATCAGCGAGACGTTCGAGGTCAGACAGAAGTGCCGGGCCCGCAGACTTCTCGGCGTAGGCACGGACGATTCCTGCGTCGCCGAGCTCCGGTTGCCCATGGATTTTATTACGCACCGGCTTAAATCCGACATCGCGATCTGAAAGTGACGCCGACAGTTGACGGATTTCCTGAACCGACGCGTTATCAGAGCCGTGCGCGAGATATCTTGCAGCAGCGCGCAAATTTAAAAACCGGGAATCTAGCCAAGCGTCCTCTTGAACGAGGGCGAAAAGCAGATTTCTAGCGCTGTGTTGTTCTTGTTCAGATTGATAAGCGCCGCGGTAATATCGTGCTTGGCGCAATATCCATCCGTCGTCAACTGCAACGAGAAATTGCTCGATAAGCATTTGTGCAAACCAATCGGTTCGCGCTTCCGTGGCGACAAACTGATCGACGTCAATGTCGGCGTAAAAGTTCGCAATGGCAAATCCTGCTTCACGGAGCGCGAGACTGTGCTTTGACCATTGACCATGCTGGCGGCCGCCGCCGAACTCCGCGCACGCGTAGGGCGTAGGCGGCAGAATTTGACCGTCTGCGCAAAACCAACGGATGCGGGCAAACGGACCCCGTTTGGCGAGTTTCATTTTCGCGATCCACTCGCTGAATTGGGCCGATTGCTCGTCGCCGTCGGACTGAGTCGCGGCCGCACCGACGACGTTAATTGAAATCAACAACAGTAGGCAGCAGTATCTCAGTTGTCTCAATTCGAATGCTCGCTCAAGCGGCTTTGCTGACCGTTCGGTCATGGACTCGATAAACGTTGTCGGCTCGCTCGGCGAAAGCTTGCTGATGGGTGATCGCAAGAATCGTCATGTCGCCGCGTAAATTCGCAACGGTGCGAACGACAGCATTTTCAGTAGCGGGATCAAGCGAGGCGGTCGCTTCATCGAGTATTAGTAGTCGGGGTCGGCAAACTATCGCTCGTGCAAGGGCGATGCGCTGTCGTTGCCCGCCGGACAACAACAAACCGCGTTCGCCAACCGGGCTGGCCAATTTTTCAGGCAGTGCCTCGACGAACGCTCGCGCACCAACACGCTCCAGCGCCCACCATACTTGTTCGTCATCGATCGCCGGGTCGCCTAAAGCGATGTTGGTAAAGATCGTTTCATTAAGTAAAAATAATTCTTGGGGAACATAACCCGTCATGCCGCGCCATCGTCGAATATCGATCTCAGCAATATCGACTCCGTCGATGGTTATTGAGCCGCTAGTGGGGGACACCAAGCCCACGATCATATCGGCGAGACTCGTTTTGCCCGCACCTGAAGCACCGATTAAGGTCGTTAATTTACCCGCCGGGATAAATAAATTGACTGCATCGAGAACCTGCTCGTGTTTGTAGGTGAGCTGGATATTGCGTAGCTCTATACCTTTATTGATAGTCGGACTTTGCCCGACGCGCGATGGTTCGCGTTCCGCTTTTGCCGCATCAATTGTTTCCACCAGTGATAGATAGGCGCTTTCTCGCGTAACGAATCGCTGAATTTCCTTTTGTGCTTTACCGATCGCACCCAGCGTGCGACCAAACAACACGCCGAACATCAAAAGATAAGAAACGGTCATGGACCAATACGTGACCGCAACGTACAAGCCGACAGCAAGCCCGGTCACAAGAATCGGTTCTTGAAGCGCTTTCAAGCCTTCCTTGCTCAATACCTCGCCACGCTGGGCGCGATTAAGATCTTCCGTTTCACGTCTCAGGACGGTATCCATCAGTTGCTCGCGAGCCATCGCACGCAATGGTTTAATCGCATGTAACGCGTCTGCGAGGTGGGCGACGGAGGTCTTTAATAGTCGCGTTTGCTGAACGCCGGAACGCTTAGCCGCACGCACAAGCCAGGTCAAAGCCCAAGCACTAACGAGCCCCAGCGCCAAAGCGGCAAGTGTCGCCTGCCATGAAATCGCGACTGCGATCCCGGTGTACAGAATGACCTGAATTGCCGCAGCAATAATTAACGACCCGTGTAAGAACGCGTGCGACGCGCGCTCCGCCTCCGTGGTGAAAGCATTCGCGATCGTGCCGGCCGGACGGGTCGTAAAGTAGCGCCAGCGCGCGGTCATTAATGCGCCGATAAGCGACAACCGGAGCTCAGTTGCGACGCTTGAAACGGCGTAACCAACTTGGCGATTTGCTAGTAGCACGAGAATCGCTTTTGCCCCGATGCCGCCAACAACGATAGATAAGAGCGTGCCGAGGGTTGGTTCAATGCCTACGGAGGCCAAAGATGAACGCACGCTTTCGGCGAACGCTGAGGGTTCCGCGTTCCCGCCCTCGGGGATAGCGAGTTCCAGCACCGGAAATAACGACGAGAGTCCAATTCCTTCTGCGACCCCTGCGAGTAGCAGACAAACCAGCGTACTAACGCTCCGGTAAGGGTGGCTGCGGCCGAAATCTAACAGAACTTGCATACTTGCCGGGGTCAGATAAGTGACTAAATGGACGACGTTTCCGTCGCGCGACTTGTGTTCGGTTCATGATAACTCAGGACGGCGCGGCGCACGATGTATCGATCCGCATCAGGTGGTCTTAATCGGTGCAGCAGGATTGATTTTCCGCCATCGCCTGTGTCACAGTGCCCGGCGATCGCCGGCTATTTCGGATCTAATCCCAAACTTCACACCATGCGTTACATCGATTTTAATGAATTAGATAAAATTGACGCCCAGAGCTACCAAGGGCAAAAGCCGTTCCCATGGATAAATCCGCTAGGTTTACTCACGGAGCGAGGGTACCTAGCCTTGCTTGAGACGTTGCCAGATCTATCCCAATTCGGATCAAGTTTTGGCTTGCAAAGAAAAAATGATCAGCAGCCCCACGACCGCTTCATTCTCGAATATACCGAGCACCTCGAGATAGCGGACGTGTGGCATGAGTACGTCGCCGAACTGCGTTCCGAGCGGTACAAGAAGATCTTATGCCGGCTTCTTAATCAGCCATCAGTCGCGTTGAATTTTCACTGGCATTACACTCCCAATGGATGTTCCGTTTCGCCGCACGCAGACTCACCCAGAAAGGCGGGATCGCACATCTTTTATTTCAATACAGCTGAAGATTGGGAATCGAGCTGGGGCGGGCATACCGTATTATTAGACGACGGGGGTACGTTGCCGGTGCGTTCCTCACCGAAATTTGACGACTTTTCCAGCGAGGTAGCCGCGCAAGCCCTGGGTAACCGAAGTCTTTTATTTTCGCGAACCGATCATGCCTGGCATGGTGTGCGGCCGATTACCTGTCCTCAAGATCGGTTTCGCAAAGTGTTTATTGTCGTCATTAACCGAAATCGGTTCGGCGATAAATTACGCCGACGTCTCGCACGTCGCGAATTTCATTACTACTAGTTGACAATGGATATCGCAAAAAGATTTCGCCAGCGCCGCCTGACAGCAATAACCCGTCGCTTGCGATATTTCAAATCGAGATTGTTCGGATCCCGATTACAAAAATCTCAAAGTGTGTTTTTAGTTGACGCAAATGGTGCCCGTTTTAAGCGAATCATTCTGCGCGACTCGTACCTCGCGAGTCAGATCGAGGAGGCGATGGAGCAGTTCGGACCGTCGCCTAGCGTGCCCGGGTTTGTGACCCGCTACGAGCATGAAGTGTGGGTGGATTTCGTCGCTGGGGAGGAACCCGGAATTACTGATCAATCGCTGATCGGGGAACTCGCGAAATTCTACGCAACAATTTATGCTCGCGCGCCCCGCGAAATTGCGAGCGCTGGGAGTATCTGGATCCAACGCGTAGGAAGAGATTTAGAGTTTCTGAGCCGAGTCGGGATACTGACAACGGCGATGGTGAGCGATTTAAATCAAGCCGTGACCCGGCTTGTTCCAGATAAACTGCTGGTTGGATTCGACTACAACGACCCGGTGTTGAAGAATTTCATTCGTACCGCGAGTGGACGCTTATGCGGTATCGACGTTGAAAGTTTAGTCACCGAAGAACTAGTTGGCTTAGGCGTTGCCAAAGCCCTGGCGCGCTGGATGGAACCGTACCGCAATGGTTTTTTTGATGCATACGGTTCGACCGGTGCGCCAGATTTTCGGGCGCATTTTGAATTTGTCGAACTGGTTCATTTAGCGGCATACACTAGGCTGATGTTTATTGAACAGAAATGGGCGAATGTCGACGCTAAGTGCTTCGAGCGTTTCGTGTGAGTCGATATGAACGATTCATTAAAGTGCAGATATTCGGGCTTGCCCCGCCGCAGTAACAGTTGATGATGGTTCTATGAACAAGCGCGAAGCCCGAAATGCAGCGAACTGTGGTCCGGCGACACCGCACGTCCTGATCTTGCCAGTTCGCGACGGAGTTCAACCAAACAATAAACCCCCTGTTCGAATTTTTGTCGGCAGCGAACCTGCACAATATCGCGCGGAACGCGTGTTTTTTTATTCAATTGAGAAATATCGTGATCCCGCTAGAGTTTACGAAATCGCATTGATGAAAAGCCTACGCGGTTTCGACGACCGCCGCTGGTTAACCAATTTTACGAATTACCGATTCGCAGTACCGCATTTCGCAGGGGAGCAAGGCAAGGCTATTTACAACGATACCGACCAAGTCTATTGCGATGATCCGGCAAAGCTTTTCGACCTTGAACTGGGGGACTACAGTTTTCTTGCAATTACCGAACGAGACACCTCGGTGATGCTCATGGATTGTGCAAAGATGATCGATGTTTGGACATTCGAACGCGCCAAACGTTGGCGGAAGAACCGCTTGATTGATCTTGCGCTCGCCGAGACCGGGGCCTATGGGGTGCTTGGTGGGGAATGGAACGCCCGCGATCAAGATCATCGAGAAGGTTGGTCTAAATGTGTGCATTTCACGACGATCCACAAGCAGCCGTGGCGCCCGTTTCC
>CAWLAW010000264.1:0-5139 GCA_963854885.1 Gammaproteobacteria bacterium
CCGGCGTATTTGCGACGGCATATAGGCCAGTTGTGGCCTTATTCACACTAATATCTGTCGCTTGCGCCGAAAGGATCACGGCGATCAAGAGCTCAAAGTTGGAAGCAAATTTTAGTTCCGGAATCGGAACCGGATTACGCTGTTTGAGCCGGCGAAAGAAAAGTCTTCGTTGTTTAAGTTCCACGATCAAAATCCGAATAAGCTGGATTAACGGTTGCCCGCTGCACCGGTTGCGCGCTCCACGCTGTGGGCAATATCCGATAATTGCTCCGGTCGGCGAAATGCATTTACGGCCGCCAATACTAAGGCGAATAATAATATTGCGCCCGGCGGCGAGCCTAATATCGGCAATAAGCCTTGTCTAGCCACGCTAGCTGTCCCAGACTGGAACAGTAGCCCGGAATCGGTAAGTAGTGCTCCATAGACAGCGAATTCCCGAACTGCGCCGAACAACGTGAAAAATATGATAACCGCGCCGATTTCTCGACTCGTCTTTATCAACGTGGATGTAAGCCCCGAACGTTCTGCGACTTCTTGAATCGTGCTTAGCAATAAACAATTGCCGGCAATTAAAAGTGGATAAATTCCGAGCGCCTCGATCAATTCGATATTCACGACGCTCATTAATGCAACCACGATAGCGGTAGAAAATGCGGCGACGAGCGCGTGGTAAAGCGGTTGCAAACGCCAAATTACGCTGTTGCGTAATATCGAAGTAAGCGTCGCGCTGATCAACATCACTGTGCCGAATAGCACGGCAATGGCGCCGCCTTGGACAGCGGTGCTCGAGACCGCGAGCAGCGGGCACAAACCAATCATCCGAGTGGCAACGGGGTTGCGAGTTACGATGAGGCAGGCGCATTCACCGCACCGTTTAAGGTCAAATTTCATGGTTGCGACCGATCGACATCCGAAAGAAACTCTAGGGCTTTTGAGACCCCGTGCACAATGGCATTCGCGGTTATCGTCGCCCCGCTCAGGCCGTCGATCGCCCCGCCATTATCACTCAACAGCCATTGGTCTCGGCTAGGGTTATCTAGTGACCGGCCACGAAACGCGAGGATCCAAGGCTGATTTGGGCCTTGAATGATATCGCCAAAACCTTGTGTTTCATTTTGATTGAGAACCTGGAGTTCAAGGATCGACCCGTCAACGTCGATAGCCGCCGCTAACTCGATGGGCCCATTATAACCATCCTCGGCAATCCATCTGAGTGCTTTGGAAAAACCACGTTTCAGCGTTGGTTTGTACAACGTTGCGGGGCGCACGGTGCCGAGTCGGTGAGGTGCAACAACTGCAACTATTTGACTACTGTCAATCGCTAGCCGATCCGAACCTGCCAGGTTGTGTATCCATCGTATGGCACGCCGATGCTCAGCATCCTTTTGCGCCCCGTCGAGCTTTTTACCGATAATTTGAATGGCCACGGCTGCCAAAAGACACACAATCGCTATCGGAACAAAGCTGCCGATTACAATTGTGCGTCGATTAATCTGATTTTCCCGAGGTTCCATACAGTCGCGGCTGGGTAAGACGATCGATTAACGGCGCGCATGAATTCATGGCAACTATCGCGAACGCTACGCCATCCGGATACGATCCAAATTCTCGAATGAGATAAGTACAAAGTCCAACGCCGAATCCAAACAATAGCATTCCGCGCTGACTCGTCGGAGAAGAAACGGGATCAGTGACGATAAAAAAAGCGGCGATCATCGTCGCTCCCGTAAAATAGTGGAACAACAAGCCACGGTGCAGTTCCGGATCGGCGATTGTTCCAACCACCGCGGCACATCCAAGTCCGAACAGAAATCCAGCCGGCAACCGCCAGCGGATAACGCCACGCCACAACAACCAGGCCCCGCCCGAGAGAAATGCCGCATTTACCCACTCCCATCCACGTCCGCCGACGAGTCCGAGGACCGCGCTAAGATCCATTTCTGAAGTCATCCGCATGAGCGTCGCTTGCGTCTTGACCTGGTCTAATACGGTTGCCCCCGATCGTCCATCGATAAGATCCGGTGCGCCGAGAAATACTAGCGCGACGCTATCGAACAAGCCACGAAAATCGCTAACTGACCCGACGGCTGGCCATTGATTCAGCGTGTACGGAAAACATAGCAGCAAAAATATGTAGCCTACCATGGCCGGATTAAAAACATTCTGCCCGAGACCACCGAAGGCGTGCTTACCAATGAGTACCGCCATCGCGACACCAACAATGGTCACCCACCAAGGTGCGTATGGCGGTATGGCGAATGCTAACAAACTCGCAAGTACTAACACGCTGCCATCTGCGAGATACGGTCGAATCTCGACATTTCGCCAACGCAATGCAAGTGCCTCAAACGACACGGCGGCGAATATTGATATCGATAAATGCACCAAAATTCCGCAGCCAAACAGAACAACGGAAGCTACGAGTGCTGGCAGCAGCGCAATCATCACTTGACGCATGACCCACGGAACCGGACGCGCGCCTTGCCTATGTGATGAGCTACTAATGTTAGTTGGACTCAGTGATTCGATTGCCTCATCTCCGTTACCGCGATCCAGACGCTGGCTTGACCCGAAATTGCCAATTGATCACATCTAGAACTACGCTCATCTTGACTACGATTTCGATCGCCGTTTGGCCGCTCTGGCTATCGCGTCTCGAACATGGTCTTGCAACTCGCCGACCTCAAGCTCGCTCACATCGGCAAGCGCTATTTCTTGATGACCGTCAGTGACGTTGCCGACCTCTAAACGCTGCTCACGCCGATCGTAGCGACCGCGTGCGTAGTCGGCCGACGTGCGATCAGCATCGAGCGCCTCGATGGACGATTTCGCGTAGCGAAAATAATGCACCAACGGAATTGCACTCGGACACACATATGAACAGCATCCGCATTCGATGCAGTCAAATAAATGGAGATCTTGGGCAGCATCGACATCCGCAACACGTGCTGCGTCGTACAACTGCTGGGGTTGTAACTTAACTGGGCAAACTGGTAAGCATTCTCCGCAACGAATACAGGCGCTCTGAGCCTCAGGGTGTTCTTGGCGCGCTGTAACTAACAAACAGTTCGTCGTTTTCGTAATCGGGGATTTCGTATCGTGAATCTCAACGCCCATCATTGGCCCACCGCTAAATACGCGATGAGTGCCGGCATCGAATTGCCCACATTGATCAAGAACATGTTGCACGGGAGTCCCGATCAACACGTTGACGTTGCCGGGATTTGATATCTCGCCGGCGACAGTGACGATTCGCCGCGTCAGCGGCTCATCTTCCACCACCGCACGATATATAGCCCACGCTGTCGCCACATTGACAGTAGCGACACCGATATTAATCGGCAACAATCCATCCGGGACTTCCATTCCGGTTAGCACGGTGATCAATTGCTTCTCGCTACCGGCCGGGTAAATTGCCGGTATGGCGAGAAGCTCGATACTCTCAAGTGGAACGCGGTTTAACGCCTCGAATGCGTCTTGCATGTCATCTTCAACAGCAATAATACAGTGCGCCGCCGATAAAATTCGGGACAGCAATTTCGCCCCCGCAACGATTTCTTCTGCCTGCTCTTGCATAAGCCGATCGTCACAGGTGATGTACGGCTCGCACTCAACACCATTAATTATCAACGTCTCGACTCGTTGCGCGGACCCTTCGTTAATCTTTACATGAGTTGGGAACCCAGCACCGCCCAACCCGACGATCCCTGCGCCTTGGATGCGCTCGAATATAGTCCGTAGGTCCAAATTCTCTAGTTCATATTTTTTGGAATCGTTACTGACGCTCAAGGCTTCTTGGCTAACGTCGTCGGGTCGAATTTCGATACAGGACCCATGCAGTCCGCTAGGATGAATGACTGGAAAATCACCGATTGACGAAATGACGCCGGCCGTCGGAGCGTGCAGACGCATACCGACATAAGCTGGAGAATCTGCAACTACCTCACCGCGTACCACGCGCTGACCGACGGCAACGCACGGCACCGACGCAGATCCGATATGCTGTTGGAGTGGCAAATACAGCACATTTGGCGGCTCAACGGAGCGTGATGGAATGTGTCGGGTGCTATCTTTGTGCGGTTCAAGTTTAAGACCGCCAGCGAATGAAGTGAGAATTCGGCTCATTCGCCGATGACGCTTCGCCGTTCGTGACCATGGTACATCGGACGCGGCCAACGCCACGCGTCAATGCCGATCTTCGTGTCAATCACTTCGATGCAATCGACCGGACACGGGGGGATACACAATTCGCATCCGGTACATTGCGCGCTAAGAACCGTGTGCATCTGTTTTGCCGCTCCCACGATCGCGTCAACTGGGCACGCCTGAATGCACTTAGTGCACCCAATGCAAACCGGTTCATCGATAACGACAACTTGGTTGAGCGATTGTGCATCGGCCGCGCGACGCTGTGCACCATCGCCGCGGCCCAGTAATTCGGCAAGCGAGCGTCGGACACCCAGGCCGCCTGGTGGACAGCGATCGATTGGCGCACCGCGTTCCACGATAGCGCTCGCATAGGGAAGGCAACCGTTGTATCCGCATTGTTGACATTGAGTTTGCGGTAAAATCTCATCGACGCGATGAATGATGCGTCGCTTTGAATCGCGTTCGGGTTCGAGGTGATGAAGCAACATCCACGCGCTGACGGCGATCATAACAAGTAAAACAAAAATTGCTTCTAGCATGATCCGACGGCCGGCACCCAAACCATACTAGTGGCCACCGAAGCCACTCATTGCCATACCGACAATCGCGATGCTGATAAGCGCAATCGGTGAATCTTGGAAGGCTCTTGGCACCGCCGCGGACGCCAATCGCTCTCGAATTTGCGAGAATACGACAATAAATATTCCGTACCCCGCGGCTAATCCAGCCGCGTAAAACATTACCTCTGCGCCGTTTTTCGGTTCCAGCAAACTAAGCACGACAACACCTAGTAACGTGCAGTTAACGGTCATTAACGGCACGAAGGGCTCCAACCAATCGTGGCCTGCCGGCCAGATCTTCTCTCCGACGCTCGCGACGAAGTACAAACACACGATGATACTCAGTACGATGATCGGGAGCTCAACCATGCTCATCGTTGCGCCGTCGGGCAAACGCATAATTAGGACGTAACTCAACAATGCTGCAAGC
>CAWLAW010000265.1:0-5133 GCA_963854885.1 Gammaproteobacteria bacterium
TTACTTCGTTCGTTAAAGCCATTCAATGACTCTCCTAGTTTCAATTCGCGCCCTTTTTCAGAGCCCGCGTATTCTAACCGCGAGTACCCGCTCTAACAAGGAATTTCGGTGACAAATCATGATTTTGCGCGAACACTTTGATTCAGCTAACGCATCAGCCGTCGTGGCGCAATCCGCCCATCCTCTAAAACCGTTCCGATTCCAATAAATTGGCGCTCAGCGCAGTACAAACGGACTAATCCACAGCTCGGGGCGCCGCTCACTCGAACGGCCTGACCTTGCGAAACGCTTAAGGCGCAGGCATCCGACAAGTTTAGGTCCGGAAAATGCTGTAGCGCCGTGTCTAAGGGTAATAAGATCTCGTCGAGCAGCTCATGCTGACTAGAATCGGCTAGTCGCTTTTCCAAATCGCTAATTTGAAATGCATCGGATAATGAGTACGGGCCGGCGCCGGTACGCCGTAGCATTGTGACGTGCGCGCCGCACTCCAGCACTTCGCCAATGTCTTCGGCCAAAGTCCGAATGTACGTTCCTTTGGAGCAGTTGACCGAAATTGATAGCGTTTGGTTGGCGATAGCGAGCAATTCAATTTTGTGGATTGTCACTGGGCGCGGTTCGCGTTCGATTTCGATACCTTTCCTCGCGAGTTTGTAAAGACGCTGGCCGTCGCGTTTCAAGGCAGAATACATTGGTGGAATCTGTTCAATTTCGCCCTGGAATCGACTTAGTACTTCCTCGACCTGTGAAAAAGTGACGTCGACATTCGCAACTTCACGTAGTATTTCGCCTTCTCTATCTCCTGTCGTCGTCGTTGCACCAAGCTTAATATCCGCTAAATAGGACTTGTCGGAATCAAGTAAGAATCCGCAGACCTTCGTTGCCTCGCCAAAACAGATGGGCAACAATCCTGTCGCCAGTACATCTAAATTTCCAGTGTGGCCAGCTTTGCGTGCAGAAAAAATACCCTTGGCGCGTTGCAATACTCGGTTCGAACTTGCATCGATAGGCTTATCTAGAAGTAGGATGCCGCTGATCTCTCGCCGAGGCGGACGAATACTTTGCTCTGACATATCGTTAATCGTCGTTAATTGAATCGAGCATGCGAGAAATGTTGTCGGCATTTTCGATCGTGTCGTCGCGGACAAATTTTATTTCGGGTAGGTTTCGGAGTCTCAGCTCACGAGCTAATATTTGGCGAAAGCGATGGCTCCCGTCGTTGAGCGACTTCAATGCGGCAAAGCTATCGTCACACGCGTAAAAGCTGACGTACAGTTTCGCTTGCTTCATATCGGATGACACGACGCAATCGGTAACGGACGCCATGCCGGTTTCATTTTCGCGCATCCAATCGTTAATTATCGGCGCGATCGACCGTTTAATGCTCTCTGCGACACGTATGGTTCTTGGAAATTCACGCGGCATAGTTTTGCACCAGCGGTTAGTGAGTTGAGTTCTTAGCGCCGTGTCTCGACGAAAATTGAAATCGATCCGTCGGAAGAACTCAGCACACTATGCAGCTCGTGTGCTTGAATGGAAAAAGAACGGCGAGTCTTTAAGCAGTACGCGCTATTTCGACACGTTCAAATACTTCGATTTGGTCGCCTGGCATGACGTCGTTGTAGTTCTTAACGCCAATTCCACACTCGGTACCCGATCTTACTTCGCCAACGTCGTCTTTGAAGCGTCGAAGCGATTCCAACTCGCCCTCGTATATAACGACATTGTCGCGTAAAACTCGGATAGGGCTGCTGCGCTTCACCACCCCGGTTGCCACAACGGAACCGGCAATTGAACCCAGTTTCGACGAACGAAAGACATCTTTAACCTCGGCAACGCCGATAATCGTTTCCCGGATTTCTGGTGCAAGCAGATTGGTAACCATCGAACGTACATCGTCGATGACGTCGTAGATAACGCTGTAGTAACGTAGTTCCAGTCCTTCTTCTTCAATGACTTTGCGCGCCGATGCATCTGCACGAACGTTAAATCCAACAATCATTGCATCCGAGGCAAGTGCTAGGTTTGCGTCCGAGCCGTTGATTCCGCCGACTCCGTTGGCGACAATTTCTACTCGTACCTCGTCGTGCGTCAACTTCTTCAACGCGTCGGCAATCGCTTCACTCGAACCCTGGACATCCGCCTTGACCATGATTCTAACGTGGGATAGTTCACCATCCTTCATTTGAGAAAACATGTTTTCTAGTTTCGAGGCCTGCTGACGTCCCAGCTTACCTTCGCGATCTTTCTCGGAACGAAAGCTCGATATCTCTCGAGCTTTTCTCTCGTCTTCGACCGCGGCTGCCTCGTCGCCCGCGTTCGGCGTCCCCGACAGGCCCAAGATTTCGATAGGATCTGAGGGACCCGCCGTCTCGACCGCCTCGCCACGGGCATTTGTCATTGCGCGCACACGGCCAAATTCCATTCCGGCTAGCAACACATCGCTGCGATTTAATCGACCGTTTTGAATCAATACAGTCGCAACAGGACCGCGACCTTTATCCAATCTTGATTCAATCACCACCCCTGTCGCAGGTCCGTCGTAAGGTGCTTTTAATTCAAGCAGCTCGGCTTGTAGGGTGATGGCCTCAAGTAAATTTTCGACACCACTACCGGTCAATGCGGATACGGGAACGAACTGTGTATCACCACCCCAATCTTCCGGCACCACTTCGCGACTCGCGAGTTCCTGTTTAATTCGATCGACGTCGGCGTCAGCCTTATCCATCTTATTGACCGCAACAATCATCGGCACATTGCTCGCTTTCGCGTGCTGAACCGCTTCTTCAGTTTGCGGCATCACCCCGTCGTCGGCGGCGACAACAAGAATGATTATATCCGTCACCTTTGCGCCACGTGCGCGCATGGCTGTAAACGCCTCGTGGCCAGGTGTGTCTAAGAAAGTGATGTCTCCGCGATCCGTAGCTACCCGATACGCACCAATGTGTTGCGTAATTCCGCCCGCCTCACCGGCGGCCACTTTGGCGTCGCGGATATAATCGAGCAACGATGTTTTGCCGTGATCGACGTGACCCATGATCGTCACAACCGGGGCTCGTGACTCAGCCTCTACCGCGGACGATTGCGACGTGACCAGTAACTCTTCTTCAATCGCGTTTTCTCGTATTAAAGTGGCCTTATGGCCCATTTCTTCTACGATAATTACAGCCGTATCTTGATCAAGAACTTGATTGATCGTTGCCATGGTGCCCAGCGTCATCATGATCTTAATCACTTCCGCCGCTTTTACCGACATTCTTTGCGCTAGTTCGGCAACGGTGAGGTTTTCTGACACCGCAACTTCACGAACGACGGGTTCGGTAGGCCTTTCAAATCCGTGTTTCGAGTTCGACTGCGCGACCACCCGGCGGCCACCCTGCTTCTTGCGGCGCCGTCCAGATTTGTCACTTGCGACATGCAATTCTTTACGTCCGTAGCGGGTCGATTTGGAGTCTCGCTTATTATCAGATCCACCCTTCTTGTCCTGCGCACCTTTGCCGCGACGTTGATCCGCTACCGGTGGTTCGGCCGGAGGGGCTTGCGGAACTGCAACAGCAACTGCAACCGCAGCAGCTGCGGCCGATTCGGCGCTTGCTCGCGCTTGTTCTACCGCCGCGTTTGCCAATTCCGCAGCCTCTCGTTCTGCGTATTCGGAGGCCTGCTCTTTCGCTTCGAGTTGCGCCGCCTCGGCTACCGCAACTGCGGCCAGACGCACCTCCTCAGCTTCTTGAATTGCCGCCTGTGCTGCATCTTTTTCTGCTTGAACAGCTGCCGACACTACTTCTTCGACTGGCGATACGGCGGCCTCTTCATCAACTTTGGTTTGATCCAGCTCGACGGTATCCTGATCCACCGGCGATGCTTCTTCTTCTGCCGCAACGCTGCGTTTAACGTAGGTGCGTTTTTTTCTGAACTCGACACTAACGGTCTTCGACGGTCCGGCTTTCGGTCGCGAGCGCATCCGAGTCCGCTCAGCTGGGACTTTGAGCTCCGTGACCGTTTTTCTTTTTAACGTAACCTTGCTCGGTTCCGTGCCAGTTTCATCTTTACCATGAGCGCGGCGGAGATGCGTAAGCAGTTGCGACTTTTCGTCGTCCGAAATTAGATCGCCAGACTGCTTTTCCGAAAGGCCGGCTTCCTCTAATTGAGCAAGTAACCGTTCCAGCGAAACGCCTACTACGTCAGCAAATTGCTTGACGGTGACTTCAGCCATCTCCAACCTCCGTTGACGCATCTGCCTCTTCGAACCATGGTGCGCGTGCAGTCATGATGAGCACCCCGGCTCGTTCCGGATCCATTCCCTCGATTTCAAGAAGATCGTCAACTGCTTGGTCCGCTAGATCTTCCATGGTGACAATTCCGGCAGCAGCAAATTTATATGCCAAATCCTCATCCATGCCTTCCATACTCAATAGGTCTTCTGCTGGACGCGCGTCGCCCAATCGTTCTTCGGAAGCGATCGCGCGTGTCAGTAACAGGTCCTTTGCTCGTTGGCGGAGCTCGCCCACCAGTTGGTCATCAAACTCTTCAACGTCGAGCATTTCTTGTTCCGGGACGTAGGCAACTTCCTCTACCGAAGTAAACCCTTCTTGGACCAAAATTACCGCGATCTCTTCATCGACATCGAGAAGCTCCATAAACACTTTTTGATTCTTTTGGGTCTCTTCTTCGCTCTTGCTCTCGGCGTCCGACTCATTCATTACATTGAGTTCCCAACCCGTAAGTTGGCTCGCCAAGCGTACGTTTTGTCCATTTCGCCCGATCGCTTGCGATAGTTGATCCTCCACCACCGCTACATCCATGCTTCCGGCGTCTTCATCTACCAAGATCGAAACAACTTCGGCTGGCGACATCGCATTAATCACGAATTGCGCCGGGTTCTCGTCCCATAAAATTATATCAACGCGCTCGCCACCTAATTCGTTTGACACGGCTTGCACACGAGAGCCACGCATACCGACGCATGCGCCGACCGGGTCTATGCGAGAATCTTCGCTTTTGACCGCGATTTTAGCGCGTAACCCTGGATCTCGTGCGGCTCCGAGGATCTCGATCAAACCCTCGCCGATTTCAGGTACTTCCAATTTAAATAACTCGATAAGTAGTTCTTTAGCAGTGCGACTTACGAATAGCTGG
>CAWLAW010000266.1:0-5124 GCA_963854885.1 Gammaproteobacteria bacterium
ATCCTTTTGCCGCTGTACTGGACGATGCGAAATATCGACATTAGTATCGGTGGCCGCAATATCTAAACCCGCAAACTGAATTTCTCGTCCACAGCCCGATTACTGGCGCGGACCGGTGAATAGCGCGGATGTCTCGGGCATAAATGCGAGCAAAGAAAAATTAGTACAATGCTGTGATTACGAACTATAGGAATCAACAATGCAACGAACTCGACAGCTACTCGTACTCTTAACCGCACTGAGCGTGATCGTCTGCGCAAATGTATCAGCGTTAACGATCAAACCTGGAAAATGGGAATTTAGTTCGACCAGTTCTATGCAAGGCGCTGGCACACCGCGCGAGCAAGTCAACCAGCAATGTCTTACTGATGCCGAGGTCAAACCGAGCACTTTAATGCAGGACATGAGTGATGGTTGCGAGCTAATTGACCCAAAAAGCGATCGAGATTCCATGTCTTGGTCGATTCAGTGCTCGGGTCCCTCGGGACAAATGTCGGGTGTTGGGAACGTGCGGCGCGACGGCGCCAAACTGCTTGGTGGTATGCAAATGAAAATGGCATTCAACGGCCAACAGATGGATATGAACGTGAAGTGGGTTGGCACCTATATCGGCCCATGTAATTGACCGATTGGGCTAACGTTGCGACGAATCCAAGGGTCGTCATCGCTGTGCTCAATCAATGCGCTTGCGGGGATGTTCGAGCGAAACCTTTCCGTAGTTCAAAACAATAAACCCCAAAACGGGGGAGTTCCAATTCATCAT
Source organism: Gammaproteobacteria bacterium (assembly GCA_963854885.1). Classification (GTDB taxonomy): domain Bacteria; phylum Pseudomonadota; class Gammaproteobacteria; genus UBA11873. The sequence continues at coordinate 764 of CAWLAW010000266.1, forward strand.
GACATCGAATTCATCGGAAGAAATTACCCTGCTGCGCGATAGCGCGGCGATATTTTGCGCGCGCGAGGCGAGTATTTCGCGGATAAAAGACCTCAAAAAATTAGACGTCGATTTTGACACCGATCTGTGGCGTGCGATGGTCGAACTTGGTTGGTCTGCGATTCTGATCAAAGAACGCGACGGCGGCCTCGGACTCGGCTTGGATGCTGCAGCGGCGGTCGCCGAGGAATTGGGACGCGTCGTTGCGCCGGAACCGTTTATAGAAGTTGCCGGCTTGTGTGTCAGTTTGTTGAATCATTTACCGGACAGCGAGCAGCGACAGACTCTGCTAAACGCCATTTCCGTGGGCGAAATCATCCCGATAGTCTGCGCCTCCGAAATTCAAATGGCGGCTTTGGATAAGCTACCGACGGCGATTTCAAACGGGGACACGACCATTGTGAACGGGGTGCTCGACCATGTACCACACGCACGGTCGGCCGACGGGTTCCTCGTTCCAGCAGATCACGATGGCAAGCTTGGTCTATTTTGGTTACCACTGAATACTAAGGGGCTCGAACTTGATTCGCGGCTCCTGGCTGACAATACAAGTCACGCCGGACTAACCCTAGAAGATGTTGAAATTCCACGATCGCATCTCCTCGGTAACGGTGAAGAAGTATTTCATGCATTTGCTACGGCGCTGGATTATGCGCAATCACTAACGGCTGCTTATTTGTGTGGGCTGATGTCGGAAGCCTTGAACACGACAATTGATTATATGTGCACACGCAAACAATTCGGATCCGCAATCGGAAGCTTTCAAAGCCTGCAACACCGCGCCGTCGATTTATATATAGCCCAGGAACTGGCAAGTTCCGTCGTGACGCACGTTATTGGTTCAATAGAATCCGTCAGCGAATCGAACGATCGCACCGTGCTCGCAAGTCGCGCCGCTTATCGCTCAACGGACTCGGCGCTAATGATTACGCGCGAAGCGATTCAAATGCACGGCGCCATTGGTTTCACTGACGAGTGCGATATAGGGCACTACTTGAATCGGGCCATGGTCCTCGGATCGCGACGTGGAAACACGTCTTGGCATTTACGTAATCTTCGGCAGCGCTTGTCGGTCAACATTGCCAACACCGAACCCGAACTAAGCGGAGAAATGCACGTTGACCAAACCGTTGAGAGCTATAACGATTTAAGCGACGACGATTTTCGTTACATGGCGCGTCGTTGGTTTGAAGATGAGTATCCCGAGGAAATGCGTTACCCGCCGCGTCGCTTACATTTCGATGAAATTAAGGAATGGTATCTCAAAGTTTCTGCGAAAGGCTGGCTCGCACCTAGCTGGCCCGTGGAATTCGGCGGCATGGGACTGTCTCCGGCGAAGTTATTAATTTTTATCGAGGAGCAAGAACGATGGGGAGTCGCCCGTGCGCCGGATATGGGCATAACCATGATTGGGCCGTTGCTAATTCACCATGGTACGGAAGCGCAACAGGCGCATTATTTACCGAAGATATTGGCTGGGGAGAATGTTTGGTGCCAAGGCTACTCGGAGCCCAATTCTGGATCGGATTTGGCGAGCCTTCAGTGTGAGGCACTACTCGACGGTGACGAGTTCGTCGTTAATGGACAAAAAACGTGGACGACTTTGGCGCAAGATGCGACGAATATTTTTCTGCTCGTGCGCACGGATAAAACAGTAAGAAAGCAAGCCGGAATAAGTTTCTTGTTGGTTGATGTGAAAACTCCAGGAATTACCATTAGACCGATCCGAAACATTGCCGGCGATGAGGAATTCTGCGAAGTATTCTTCGACGACGTACGTGTACCCGCAAGTAATATCGTGGGCGAGTTGAATGCTGGTTGGGGCATCGCGAAAGCGCTGTTAGGGTTCGAAAGAATATTTCTCGGCAGTCCTAAGCAATCGCAATACGCACTACAGCGACTGGAGACCATTATCGATGGATTCAAATTATCCAATGACAATGGTTTTATGGAGAAATTTATGCAATTAAAACTCGATACTATCGATCTCGAAACGATCTACTCGAGATTTGCGCAGATAGTTCGGGACGGCGGCGTTCTAGGACCGGATGTTTCAATATTGAAGATTTGGGCAACGGAAACGTTTTCCCGCTTGAGCGAACTCATGTTAGAAGCTGCGGGCGATGTAGGCGCAGAACGAGGCGACTTGGATTTTGGAGTTGGCAAAGCGAACATTCTGAGCCAGTTTTATAATGCGCGACCGGCGACGATCTACGGCGGAAGCAACGAGATTCAGCGTAACATCGTCGCCAAGAACGTCTTGGAACTTCCTGATTCTTGAGTACGAGAGGTAACTAGGGGGCCTGTCCGATGGTTAAGCGCAACACCGGCATTGGAAAGTGGCGGATTTGTTCGCAAAATACGCTGCCACGCGTCTCGCCGTCTTCGGATTCTAGCTGCCATGACGCGACGTCCGACAAGACGATTTTGGTCAAGCCGACGGCTAATTTGCTAAAGATAACTTCGCGCGCTTCGCCGCACGACTTCAACGTTCGAAAGGCCCTTGAAGCGCTTATGTTACGCACGATTTTCCCGTCGAGTGCGATACTTAGCTCCGTGTCATAAAAAATGTTACGGATCTCTTTGTCGATAACGGCTATGCGCAGCGTATAGAGCGTGCTGGTGTCGGCCGGGACTCCATAGCTATAAGCGTGTGGTAGGGCCGATCCCGGATCGCCACCAAACATCTGGATGAGAGCTGCATTTTCCGCAGCCGGCGTTTGAGATGCGCATTGCAGTAAGCTACATAGCATCCACACGCGAATTGATGATCGCGAAGTTTTCAAGCTTTTGAGCTACGCGCATTTTCACTCGGAAGGGCGCGTCCAAAGCGGTAACCCTGCATGAAATCAACTGACATTTGTCGAACGAATTCTTCTTGCTCCACGGTTTCAACACCCTCGGCGACGACTTTTAGATTGAGTTCTCTCGCGAGCGCATAGGTTGCACGGAAGATCGCTCGGTCTTGGGGCGATGTTGCGAGGTCGCGAATAAACGTCTGATCAATTTTTATCACCGCGAAAGGTAATTCTTTTAGCCGGGCGAGATTCGAAAAGCCCGTTCCGAAGTCATCGATAACCAACCGCACGCCAATACCCGCTAGTTCATCGAAGACTTGCCATACCGAGGCATCTGCTTTCATAGCGACTGATTCCGTGATCTCCAAGAATAATCTATCGCCGCTAATTTCGTACTTTTGCAATGTCTCGGCGATGAAGATCGGCAAAGTTTCATCCATCAGTTGTAAACCAGATACGTTCACCCACATTGATTCGCGTTGGTCGGCTACGCCCGCGATATAAGCGCAGGCTTGGTCGAGAACCGATTGCCCGAGCAGCCTGATCAAGCCCATCTCTTCCGCGATAGGGATGAATTCCTCAGGCAATAATTCACCGAGTTCGGGATCGCGCCAGCGCACCAGCGCTTCGTACCCGGCTACTGTTCGCTCCGAACAGCGAAGAATTGGTTGGTAGTGCACGGATAGATGCTCTTGCTCAAGTGCTAGCGGAAGCTTCAATTCAATCGCGGCGAGGCGTTCGACAGCGGAACTTGCGACATCAGAATAGAACTCCATACCGCCTCGACGCCGCCGTTTACACCATCGCATGGCCTTCGTCGCATTGCGCGCGAGGTCTTGTGCATTATTTCCGTGCTCGGGAAACATTGCGACCCCGACACTGACGGATACCCGATAATCATGCTCATGTAGTGCTAACGGTCGCGCGACTTTGGTCAGCATTTTTTCTGCGATGAGTTCTACTTCGATGTTATCAACGTCGTTTGCCAAAACAATAAAGTCGTCACCATCCAAGCGACCCAGAATGTCGATGTTACGGATCGAGGTATGCAAACGCTGCGCGACTTCTAGTATCACCGTATCTCCTGCGGCATGCCCGAAGCTGTCATTGACGAGTTTAAATCGATCAATATTTATGACGAAAACGGCCGCACTTTTTACCTGGCCGCCGGTTGTCGCATCTAACAAATTCAAGAACGACCGGCGATTAGGTAATTGCGTTAATGGGTCGGAGAACGGATAGCGGACTTGGCTGCTGGCGAGGCCGTCTAATTTCCGGCGTCGCGGCACATCACCATTCTCGCCAAGGTGCGATACAATTGAGTCTGCTCGCTCTTCAACCCGGCGATCTTCTATTTCGCGAATGACTCCGAACAATAACTCCCTGCCCTTCGCGTCGCGCAACAAAGATTTTTGCGTTTGCAAGAAGCGTAGTTCTTCACCCTTGGTGGCAGCAATGGCCGAGTCAACGGCCGATTGACCCGTGGCGAATACAGCCTCGTCGCTTTCCCATACACAACCTGCA
>CAWLAW010000267.1:0-5099 GCA_963854885.1 Gammaproteobacteria bacterium
GTAACAACTAAATTTACCATTAGAAAACGAGACATTGCATGATTAACCACCTCCGGAAACAGACGACTCTCCTGGCGGCCGCGTTGGCGCTAAGCTTCTTCTTCGCGCCGCTCATCGAGGCACAAGATTCAGCAAGTAAGGGCAATCGCACACCATTACGGGTGGACTTTATTGGTGCCGCGCATTTGCCGGGACTCGATGGTATCGCCGTCGCGGGGTTATACGGCATGGTTGGCCTGCTGAAACTCGAAGAGGGTACGTGGAAACTGTATCGTCTGGAAAATCCGCCAAGAGAAGATTTCACTGCAGTGGCCTATCTCTCGGATACAGAAGCCCTGGTTGGGAGTTCGACCGGCCACATCTATGTATACGATGGCAAGACCCTAACGAAATTGGCGAAATTGTCCGAATACTCGGAACCTGTACTAGACATCGTCGCTGTCGATCAAAAGGCGTGGGCGGTAGGGGCACGCGGCATCGTGGCGAAAAGTCCCAATGGCAAAGACTGGGAGGTCGTGGAAATCCGAGATGTCGTGCAACCTAAGATCACCTGGCACGAGGGGCACGCCTCTGACTGGTTTTTCGGCGTATCGAATCTCGACGTCGACTCGATTAAATTCACTGCAACCGTGGGCGGTGAGCCAGCTGTCGAAGAAGAACATTACGTCATGTTCGCGGACGAAGGTTTTCTGCAAAGCACCACAGAGTTCGATATGGAACCGCCGCCGACGATTGAATATATTTTCAACCCCGGCCCGCCCTTTCGAGCGGGTGACGTTTCCTGGAACGCCGTGCTATACGATGGCAAGAAACTCACTTTAGCGGGCGAGTTTGGCATGGTACTGCAAAGCGAAGACGAGGGAGAAACGTGGATACGACGAGATACTGTACTCGTCGATCGTGAACCGGAACCGCCTTATTGGCTGGCCGGCGTTCAAAAGGACGACACGATGCATTTAGCTGGCGCTGCCGGGGTTAGCTCGATGAGTAGTGACGGTGGCGTGACGTGGACAGTCCAACCGCGGCCCGGCAACGAAGGAATTTTCGGTATATCTCTGCTCGACAATGGCCAACCGCTAATCGCGGGCGCGGTGGGCCTAATCGGCCGACTCGATGGAAACACCTGGAGCCTCGCCGATCGCACGCAACTCAAGTTGCTTTCTTGGTTAAAAAATCCCGTGCCACTAGCGGACGGATCGGTGTTGATGCTCGGCGGCCGTTCAACCGCTATCAGTTATAAAGAAGGCGCATGGACTCGGGTGCCTGTCGACGTTCGGTAGCGGGCAGTACCAACAACAAAAAAGCGCCGAATGGCGCTTTTTTTTTGGTTGAATCTACGCTATTTAGCGCTTCAAAGTATCTGCGACTAGCGCGCTTTCTGACCCAAGCGAACCGGATAACTATCAAGAATTTGCTGTCGACGAAAACAATTTACCGTGTGATCGTTAACTAATCCCGTGGCTTGAAAATGGGCGTATGCCGTGGTCGAGCCGAAAAATTTAAACCCCCGTCGTTTAAGATCTTTCGCTACCGTATCGGATACTTTGGTTGTCGCGGGGAAATCCGCTCGCTTTTTAAATTTATTAACGATCGGTGCGTCACCGACAAATCCCCACAAGTACGACGCAAACGATCCAAACTCTTCCTGCACATCGATGAATCGCGCGGCGTTGCTGATCGCCGCTTCGATCTTTAGTCGATTACGAACGATCTCCGCATTTTTCATCAGTCTCGCAACGCTGCGGGAATTAAAACGAGCGACCTTTTGCACGTCGAAATCCACAAACGCCTTCCGGTAGCCTGCTCGCTTCTTCAAAATCGTGTACCAACTCAAGCCCGCTTGGGCGGACTCGAGTGTGATGAACTCAAACAATATTTTATCGTCTGTTACAGGTACACCCCATTCGGCGTCGTGATACTCAACGTAATCCGGTTTACTAAGGTCGACCCACGGGCAACGTTTAACAGAGCCCGACTTAGCGGTTTTATTCAATCAATTTCAACCGCCACTGCAGTGGCCTCACCACCACCAATGCACAGGCTCGCAATGCCGCGTTTCAAACCCATGTCCTCGAGTGCGTGAATCAAGGTCACTATGATACGTGCCCCTGAAGCCCCAACCGGATGCCCTAATGCGCACGCCCCGCCGCGGACATTGAGTTTTTCGTGTGGAATTTTGAGATCGTTCATAGCCGCCATCGCGACCACCGCGAACGCCTCGTTTACCTCGAATAAATCGACGTCGCTGATCGACCAGTCAATTTTCTCCATCAATAACCGAACCGCGCTAACCGGAGCGGTCGTAAACCAGCCCGGCTCCTGCGCGAAACTTGTGTGCGCAATAATTCGTGCACGTTGAGTTAAACCAAGTGTCTCGGCATGTGAAGAAGAGGTTAATACCAGCGCCGCTGCACCGTCAGAAATCGAACTGGAATTCGCCGCGGTGACTGTGCCTTCTTTGGCGAACGCTGGACGCAAATCGGGTATTCGATCAATCTTGGCTTTGCCCGGCTGCTCGTCAACATCCACTGTCACTAAGCCTTTTCGTGTCTCAAATTGGACCGGGGTAATTTCGCGGACGAATGTGCCGTCCTCGATGGCTTGCCGCGCACGAGTTAACGATTCAATCGCATAGGCATCTTGGGCTTGTCGAGAAAAACTGTACTTCGTTGCGCAGTCTTCAGCAAAGCTACCCATTAAGCGACCCTTGTCAAATGCATCCTCGAGACCATCGATAAACATGTGATCGAGCATCGATGCGTGACCGAGTCGCAAACCGTCGCGAACTTTTGGCAAGATGTATGGCGAATTCGTCATACTTTCCATGCCGCCGGCAACGGAAATTACCGACGAACCCGCCTTAATCGCATCGTGCGCAATCATCACCGCTTTCATCCCCGAGCCGCACATTTTGTTGACCGTTGTACAGCCTGTGCTCACCGGAATGCCCGCGCCTACCGAAGCCTGCCGGGCGGGTGCTTGACCTTGGCCTGCGGGTAGAACGCAACCCATAATCGTCTCGTCTATAGCGGCCGGATCGACCGCTGCGCGCTCCAGCGCTGCCTTTATTGCGGCCGCGCCAAGCTGCGGTGCGGTGACCGCCGACAAGGCTCCCTGCATACCGCCCATTGCGGTGCGCGCCATACCGGCAATTACAACTGTGTCCGTCATATTATTCTCCCGTGGATTTAGTTTAATTTCGCGCAAGTTTACCACGCCAAACCGCCCAACTTCATCGCTTGATATCGGCAGGTGCTAAATGTCGATTGCGCTAAGAATAGACTCGGCAATTGGTAGCGCCGCCGTTGCAGCTGGCGAGGGTGCATTACAGACATGCACAGTTCTGGATGTCTGTTTAATCACGAAGTCGTGAATTAGCGTGCCATTGCGCGCGACTGCTTGCGCACGAACGCCGCTGAGATGCTCAACCAAATCTTCGACTCCGATCGACGGACAGTACTTCTGTAAGGCATGCGCATAGACCCTTCGACTAGCAGAATTAATTACCTCTCTAATTCCTGCTCTCGGGTACCGACCGAGTAAACGCCACAGGCCTTGAAATCTCAACATTTCTGCTGCGTCCTTGCCGGAAAACGCAAACTTCTCGTAACCTTCACGATGGAAGGCCAGCATTGCACTCGGTCCCGCCAGCATGCCGCCATCCATTGTTGCGGTTAAATGAATGCCTAAGAAAGGTAGTCGTGGATCGGCGACGGGATAAATTAAATGCTGCACAATCGCGCTCTTGCGTTCTTCTAAGCGATAAAAATCCCCTCGAAACGGGATGACAGAGAAATCCAATTCTATTCCAGCAAGACGTGCAATTCGGTCGGAATGTAGACCGGCGCACGCTATAACCCGCTGCGCGTGCAGTTCGATTTGGGTCGTCAATAGATTAACGCCCTCCTGCTCTTCGAGAATCTCCGTGAGTTTGCAATCGAAGAACATTTCCCCCGCGCGCTCGAGAAATAGGTCTGCCATCTTTTGGCAAACCTGCGCGTAGTCTACGATGCCTGTGGCGTGCACAAAAAGCGCGCCCACCCCGGACACGTTAGGCTCTCGTTCAGCCAGCTGCTCTCTATTGAGCATCGTCGTGTCAACGCCATTTTGCGTAGCGCGTAAGTTTAATTCCTTTAAGCGCCCTGCTTCTAAGTCGTTGGTCGCGACGATTAATTTTCCGCATTGCCTAAATGGAATCTCGTGGCGCTGACAGAATTCTATTGTTCGAACCAGCCCGGCCCGGCACAACCTCGCTTTTAGGCTGCCTGGTTCGTAATATACGCCGGCGTGAATTACTCCGCTGTTGTGCCCGCTTTGGTGGACAGCGACCCCAGACTCTTTTTCCACGATCGCGATCCGAGCATGCGGTTGACGCGCTTGCAATTGGAGCGCGGTTGCTAATCCAACTATCCCTGCGCCGACTACGACGAAGTTAAAATTTTCCACGATTCAATTTTCTTCATGAGTTTATAAATTATCGCTGCGACTTCATCCATAAGCTATCGATACTGATAAGATACGCCACTGTCTGCGGGAACGATTTTACAAGGAATTTAGATGACCAGTTCGTCCGACAACATTACTTGGCACAACCACTCGGTAACCCCTAAGCAGCGTTCACTGTTGAAACACCACCACGGTGCGCTGGTCTGGTTTACCGGATTGAGCGGTGCTGGAAAGAGTTCCGTTGCTAACGCGGTTGATTTCAGACTCAATCAGCGCGGCGTCCACACTTACTTGCTCGATGGCGATAATGTTCGGCATGGCCTGAACAGTAATCTCGGTTTCTCTCCTGACGATAGGGTAGAAAACATTCGTCGAATTGGTGAGGTAAGCAAGTTACTAGTCGACGCAGGCTTAATCGTATGCACGGCATTTATTTCACCCTATCGGAGCGATCGCGACGCAATCCGCGAAGCGATGCCTGGTGGTCGTTTCATCGAGGTATTTGTGCGCGCCTCGTTAGAAACTTGCGAGTCACGGGATCCTAAAAACTTGTACAAGAAAGCCCGCGCCGGGGAGATCAAAAATTTCACGGGCGTAAATGCGCCGTACGAAACGCCACAAGCACCGGAACTCATTCTCGATTCAGATTCAAA
>CAWLAW010000268.1:0-5078 GCA_963854885.1 Gammaproteobacteria bacterium
ACAGATTTGAATTTGCAAGAGCCTGTGAAATCGCCTAGTGTGCAAGTTGCGGCTCAGCCTACAATCAAAAAAATACAATCCGAACCGCCCATTGAAGGAAGTACTGAAAGTACTTCCCCGGCCGCGCAAAATGTCACTAGTGGGGACACTGATATAGCGGCGGATTCATCGGCACTCTATTGCTTTCTTTCATCCGGAACAGTCCTAATTGTGCTGGCGGTAATCTTAGGTATCGCGGCGATCGTGTTAATCGGTTACCAAGCGCGCAAAGAACTACAGATGCAAGGGCTTCGACGCGCGGAGTTCAAATTCAAGCGACAAGAACTCGGTAGGAGAGAGGAAGTTGCCCGCAAGGCAAAGGCCCGCGTCGAAATGCAAAGCGAAGTTAAACGTCTCCTTGCGGAGAACGATCGCTTGGCAACCAACGATGCGGCAAAACAGGACGAATCCCTAGAACAAGAAATCAACATCACGAGCCAATCTCCGCAGAATAAGGATGCCGATATTGATCTCAATATCGCTCATGGCCGATACGATGAAGCGGAGAACTCTTTACTGCAAGTTATTGCGGCCGCACCTCGCAACTACAGCGCAAAGCTAAGACTGATAGCAGTTTTTTACATGACCGAACGGGTCACGGAATTTTGCACGCTTGCAGATGAATTACAATCTGGCCATCGGGCCGACATGTCGGATGAGGAGTGGCGACGCATTGTTCGAATGGGCAAAATTATTGCTCCCGATGAAGTGCGGTTTAGCGGTCCGCGAGCCATCGCGAACCCGCCCAACTCAGCCTAGGGATCAATCATCTAGTTAGAATCAATTGATAGTCACTCACCGGGAACTAGTTCCCGGTGAGAATGCCCAATCGACTATCTTTTAGTAACCGTTGGGATTACCGATGCTAGTCTGCCGCTTACACTTCTACGTATTTGCATTAGCCTTGTTATGTTCTTGCGCAAAGTCGCTCTCCCCACAAGAAGTTGCGGCCGAATTCTGGGCCGCGGTTGAGCAAGGTGACGCTGCTAAAGTGAAACGTCATATTACAACCGGACAGGCGATAGAATTCGAGTCGCTAAACCATCTACTACCGATATCGAATGCACAAATTGAGCGCACCGTAATCGAAGCCAAAACGGCAACGGTGGACACCACCGTGACGATCGATTCAGACAAGCCGTTAAACTTTCCCTTAAAAACCCACCTTGTGCTCGAAGAGCAGAAATGGAAAATTGATTATGAGCGAACCATGGCTGCGGTTGATAACGCTGGAAAATTGGCCACCGTGATAAGTAAGGTCCACGAATTTGGCAACGCATTACAACAAGGCATTGATCGTTCTATACAAGAATTCGAAAGCACGCTGCCGCAAATCGAGCAGGAACTTTCTCGCATTGAAAGCCAGATTAAGCATCACGTGCCTGAGCTACGCAAACGCATTGAGAATTTCACCAAGGAATTGGAGAAAGCGATAAAGACACCTCCAAAAAATAATGAGACGCCCCCGCAGGTCAATGAGCCGATACAGATTTAATTCGCGCAGAGAATTAGAAATTTAGTCCGCTAGTTCAATCCGAACGCAAAGCGCGGCCGTTGAAACGCAAAACTTCACCCCCTCGACTTGATTTCTATCGGAACGACCGCATATCTACTTCCAGCGTCATTCATAATCCTGTTGGAGGTAATCATGAACTTAGTCGCAACAAATCCTTGGAATACAATCTCTACATTGCACGATGAATTTAACCGAGCTATTCGAAATGGAAATCGAGCCGTTGATGAAACGAGTAAGCGACTTGCCACGACACGAGATTGGTTACCGGCTGTCGATATCGAAGAATTAGCGGAGCGCTATATTATTAGCCTGGACGTGCCAGGCGTGGCACCGGAAGCGATCGAAGTTACCTTGGAGGAAGGTGTTTTAACGGTAAAAGGAGAACGCGGCGAGGCGCGCAAATTGGACGAAAAAGGCTTCCACCGGCTTGAGCGTCGGACCGGTTCCTTTTATCGACGCTTTGCATTGCCTGACAATATAGATGCTTCTCAGGTAAGCGCTAAAGGGGAACACGGCGTGTTAGAAATCGTCGTCCCGAAACAGGAAAAACCACCAGCGAAGCGCATAACCGTAAAGTAGCAGGATGAAAGAGGAAGTGTCCTTCGGCTAGAACCTTCGGGCACTTCCGTTTATTTCGTGGCAACACCTTCGTACATACAGCCAAACGAATTTGGTAATTTTTCGAGGTAGTAGTTATCTATTTTATCAATGAAAAATCCTGCGCCGCGTATTAACAAATCTATTTTCCTGTTCAAATGACAGCCGTCAAATACGCAACGCTGTAGGGGGGTGATGCGCTCCTGCCAGCGGCCAACCGTGGAGTCGCTGCTCAGGCCGTGCTCGAGAAAAAGTAATCGTCCGCCGGGCTTTAGCACTCGATATATTTCTTCTAGTGCACTCTCGACGTTGCCAAGACTACAAAGTGCTAATGTCGTTACCGCATAATCGAAACTGGCACCCTTAATTGAGAGGTTCTCGCAACGTATTTCACGCGTGTCGACTGGGAACTCCACGTACTTGATTCGACGTCGAGCAATTTTATTCATCCCAGGGTTAGGGTCGACCGTCGTCAAGGAAGTGACGGCGTTCGAATAACTCAAAAAATTTGCGCCCGTCCCAGATCCAATCTCTAGAACATGTCCTGCTGCTTGTTCGACAACGCGATCACGAATTACGTCGATTTCGGCACCGGTCGCGATGTGATCCACTAACCACGGAAATACCTTCTCTCGATAGAAACCCATATCAGCCGATCGTCGCTATAGCGTGCCGGCGTTCAAAGACGCAAGATCTGCACGCGCATCGAGATGCCCCTGAGCAGCAGCCATTCGATACCATTTAACCGCCTCATTGACGTCACGTTCGACTCCTCGCCCGGATCGATACATATAGCCGAGACTGTATTGTGCCGACGCATGACCATTTGAAGCCGCCGCCAAAAACCATTCCAGCGCTTGAACGTTATCAACTTCGGTTCCGTGCCCACTACGGTAGCCATATCCGAGGTTGTATTGGGCCTCAGCATATCCCTGCTCTGCCGCCGCACGGTACCATCTGATCGCCTCAACGTCGTCACGAGCCACGCCTTCGCCGAGGGCATAGGAGACGCCCAAGCTGTATTGTGCGATCGCGCTGCCTCGTTCCGCAGCACGCCGGTACCAACTAACTGCCTCAACATCGTCTTGTGGGACTCCTTCGCCGAATGCATAAGCGACCGCCAAATTGTATTGCGCATCCCGATTCCCTTGGACCGCAGCGCGTCGATACCATTGCGCCGCAAGCTCCAAGTTTTTAGGTAAGCCCTCGCCCTGGTAATGCATGTAGCCCAAATGTGCCTGAGCTTCCGCATCACCGGTTTCAGCAAGCGCCTCAAACAACGTTACGGCTTGAGCAAATCGGCGTTCTGCAAGTGCCATTTTCGCGTCTTGAATTGTTCCTCCCGTGATATGTGGAAGTTGTTCGGGCATTTCCATAATTGGTTCGTCAATGGACGCTTCGGTAGGGCTATCCATTTGCATGACGATCAGTTTTTCTCCCTCGTTTGGACGGGGCGTATCTGTCGAACGTGGGTCGGTTTTCGATTCAACGGTAGCAGCGGTGCGGGCGAGCGCCGCGGCCGTTGTTAAACCCGCTCCGCGCATTTGATTAATTGTCGTCGCGGCCGCGCCGCTCTTAAACCCAATGCTACTAGCAAGTGATTCGCCCGGATCAGGGGAAAACAAATTTTTCATTCGCCCGAGGAATCCCTTATTCTGCGGTTCTGCATTTGCGAGAGCAACGACATCGGATTCTTGATCCAACTTATTTGCCGCTAGTACAGGCGCGATCTGATCTACTTCTATTGTGCTCGGTACTGATTCGACGATGGGTTGCCGAGCGGTAGCTTCGATCGTCGACGGTTCGCCGCCAAGAAGCGGTTCGATATCGACACCTTCTGGAACAACTGGTTCGGCGTCCTGATGCTCATCGCTAAGTTCTAAATTAGCGCCCTCCAATTGGTTGGGCTGCTCGGTCTGGATAATTAACCCCTCGCCTTCGTAGACGAGGGGTAACGGCGCATCCTTAGTTGCCAGCACAGAACCTGGTATCACTTCGTGGTTAGTTGGCTTAGCGGGTTCAATTTCGATTGTTCGATCCGCGACAATTCGTTCTCCCGGTGGCGGGTCCGTTACGATCACGACAGGGCTTTTCGCGAGTTGCGGAATTGTGGCTTGCGCTACCACAATGTCGGCTGGTCTGATCACTTCGTCGGCGCTTGGCGGTGCCGCTACGACGATGACGTCGTGCGGCTCCTCCTGGAGCGACGCGACATCCCTATCAACGAGATTAATTGGCGATCGTTCGGTTTCGACAACTGGATCTCCAGCGATGGGGGTCGCGACCACGAGCGTATCGACACTCGATTCAATGGTCGGTTGTAGCGCTAGGGAAACCGGGTCCATTCCATCATCCTCAGCGATTACCTGCCCAGCTTCGGTATGTTCTTGTCCAGCAACAGACGTAATTGGGGTAGGGGTCATCGGCGATTTAAGCTCGCTTGGCGCGGCGCCACCATCACGCTCGCTAAGCTGATGAGTTGTTTCAATCCCAATCGATTGATTGCCGTGGTTAGTATCACCAACGTCATCGATGATGCTCGCCTGAACACTGACCCCAGCAGCGTTAGGATAAATTGGGATCGGTGCGCGTGGTCTGGAAAAGTCTGGTAACGGCAGGCCGGCATCCGCGTAAATTGACTGCAATTTTTCTTTAGCAAGTGCGTGTCCGCCGCGCGCCGCATCGCGATAAAAGGTTATCGCCATCGCATCGTCTGGGTCAACACCGTCACCGCCCATATATTGGTCGCCGAGCTGAAACTGTGCTTGAGCGTCGCCGAGTTCAGCTGCCCGTTGTCGCCACTTAAAGGCATCGGTCGCACTTTTTACGAGCCCGTCACCGGATTCTGACCGGTCCGACAGTTCAGCTGCTGCGGCTGCGAAACCATCGGTGGCTAATTCCTCGAGAAGCGCAACGCCGCGATCGT
>CAWLAW010000269.1:0-5067 GCA_963854885.1 Gammaproteobacteria bacterium
TCGGCCAGCCCGGTTCGCCCGGAGATGCTGATTCTAGCGGACGGTCCGGCCATCGATAAGCTGTTGGTGTACGCATTACCGTGATCGAGTTCGAAGACGCCGTCAATCGAATCAAACGTAAAGCCTTTACGAAAGAGATCGTTAAAATCTAGAGATATTCGCCGCGGTAGCGTTTGCAGCGACAGCAGGCCAAATAAACGGCCGCCACCTGGTTCGATGTCGAGGAAGCGGCCTTTTTCTACGTTCAAACCGAAACTACCTTTGAGCTTATCGAGCGTGAATTCAAAGGGCATTCCTTCCCATGCGGCTGCGATTCCAATCGACGTCACGCCGCCATCGATGTTGGCCACTTCATAGCCGAAACTTTTGAGCAGCCCACCAAGCGTTTCGCCTTGGACATTCAAATTTATCCGCGAGCGATGGATCCCAGAATCCAACTGCCAGTCGCCGCTGCCTTGCAGGTTGAAATTGTCTTGCGAAAAATTGAGCGTCTCAAGTGCCAATCCGGTGTCCGTTTGCGACGCGACAAGGTTCGTTTCCCCGAGGTCGATATCGCCAAATCTGAGCGAGCGACATGTCATATCGAATCCCGGAAAGCTTTTCGGATCAACGGAGGCCGGTGGCGTCTTTGAATCGGGGGGTGTGAGCCACAATTTGTCGAAATCGAGAGTAAGGCGCTGCTGCGAATTTGACCGCGGTAAAGTTATTCTTCCTTGAGCAAGTTCGCTGGCCACGTTAATTTCCCATGCGCTAGAGGTCGCGCTTCCGGTCAAATTGACGTCCGGAAACGACCGGCCAAGTGCGTCGAGTGCATCGACGTTTATATCGAACGTTGTGGGCGTGTTCTTAGTCGGTCCTTGCATGACTTTTTGCGCTGCCTTTGCGAACACAATCCAGTCATTTAGCGGTAACCGATCGATGCGCCCGCGCGCGCTAATACCGGGCTGATTATTAAATTTCGGTGAACGCTCGCCGAAGATGAATTCTGCACGGTGGGTCACACTGTCGCCCTTAGTATTCTTGAATTGGTCGATCTCAACGTCCACCGTAGAGCCAAGATCGATGCGCGTAAGACGCTTCCCGTCGGTGTAGATCTCGTTCGTAATGACCAGCGGTTTACGTTCATCTTTATTTTTACTAAATGGCCAAGGAAGGCCGACATCTAATCCCACTAGACTTGACTCGAAAGACAATCGCCGCGGGGCCGTGTTCCCATCGGTGCTTGGTTGTGGGAATGACAAGACGGCCTTCCAAGGTAAGACACCAGTGAAGGAACTGTTATCGCCGTTGGCCTCAAGCCACGAATGAACAATAGGCGCGTATTGCTTGAGATTTTTGTATAATTTCGCAACATCAGATGTTCCCGTCATACGAAATTCAGTGTCGTAGTTCGGGTCGTCCAAACCGCCGTTTATCACGACTCCAACTCGATCGCCGTCGAACAAAGCACTGAGTCCCTCGCCGTAATAGTCTTGCCGCGTAAAACTGACATCGCCACTGAACTGCTCAAGCGTGATTTGTTGTTTTTTGCTTAAGATCCGGTTTTTGTCGAAATGAACAAGGCCTAAGATTTCCTTTTCACCACCTGGGACTAAACTTAGATTCATATCTAGGGTCATCCCGAACGGGTTCGAAATTTCTAGTTCGGAATAGCGCACCGCCTTGGTATTGTTGAGCGGGCTAGCTTTGATGAAACTCGTGAGATCCTTTGGCACGATCTCCATCTTTCCTCGAACCCGAACAAGCGGGTTACGGCTAAATAAATCGGGCATTTCTATGGTCGACTCGTTCACTGCTGAACTGTATACAACGCCTTTAAGTATCGAAGTCACGGCGCTGCGCCCGTCGACGATTATCGTGGCATCAATCGACCGCGTCTGCGGCCACTGCGCGCTGTACTTTAAATCAACATCTCTGAGTGAAAACTCAGCTTTGACAGAACCGTTACCTTCATCGAACGGGAAGTCAGCAAGGTTGCCGCGCAGCAGTAACGAACTTGGCTCGAACTTGCCGGACTGGAAGGCGTTGCGTAGCCATTGTTCGCCACGTGGACGCAATGCATTTTTCGGAATTAGGTGATGAAATCGACTGAGATCGCCGGATTCAATTTTGCCAACGAGGGCTACCTCAGGGCTAAATCCGCGCTGCCAATCGATACCACCGCGCAGCGAAAAATCAATCGACTCAGCACGCACGTCGAGCAAGTCAGTCGTGACTTTTAGATTGCCGCTTTCGAACGTCCATTTCAGATTGCCGGCAAGCTTACTGAATTCTATGGGCGCAGCTAACCGCGTATCACTACGCAAGAAAACAGGGCTTTCCTGCGCTGTCCTGACAATGCCGCCTTGTGCGTTGGCAATTATTGAAAAGTCGAGGCCTTCAACACTTAACGGCAATCGCGGCCCGTCGATAGATAGGTCACGCACCGCGCCTTCGATGAAAAATTTCGGCGCCCGCAGTTCCCCATGATGTACTGCGGCGGATAGGTTGCGTAACTCTCCGCGCAGGTTCATTGACTTAAAGGAAGGTAGTTCGATGCCGGGGATGATTATTTGATTTGGAAGCAACGTCCTTAACGCACCGAGGTTCGCCTCTTTGGCCTGTATTGCGACTACCGTCGATCCGTCTTGGCGGTCTCGGGTTCGAATGCCCACACCAGAAGTAAGAGAGTCGTCGGAATCATTAATCCGAAACTGTTTAACATCGATTGACCAACCGTCCGCTAATCGCACCGCTGCGGCTTCGGTACTTAAGCGCATTGGGGTTTTAGCGTCGCTTTCACTTAGATAAACCTGCTCTGCTTCGACTTGGGCAACCGCTTGTTGAAGTCTGGCATCTTCCCAGCGAGTCCAAATCATTGCGTTGAGATTACCGCGTTCAATCGGGTTGTATGCCCAACCGGCAAGTCCGAAAGCCGCGTGCGCGTCAGCATTGTTCAGTTGCACAAAAAGTTCGCCTTTCCATACCGAACTGAGTAGGTCTCCCGATGCGTGCAATGAAAACGCGTATTTTTCATCGCTACGATCCGTGCGTTGGAATGTTCCATAAACATTTTGACCGGCATCGTTATGTGAGATCGACAAGGTCACCTGTGAAAATTTGGTCGTTGTTGATGGATGAGCCGCATCGACAAACGATATTTCTGCGTCGGTGAGAGTGAAGTTCTGTTGTTCCAAGAGCCATTGCGCAACTGGCCATCGGCTAGGTGGCATACCGGCAATGGAGATTTGGCCATCGATGTCGCGCTCGAGTGCTACTTTCATGCCACCAACTACAAGCCGTCGCGGTACCAGGTTAAATTTCATTAACGACAGTAGCGGCGCTATCTCGATAAGCGCGTAGTCAAAATGGGCCAATTCTTCGTCTGAATCGGGGTTTTTTAGGACGAGATTAGCGACGTCAATTGTTGGTGACCAGCCGCGCCACGACGCCCGCACTTGTCCGATCTGAATTGGTCGCTGCGTTAGCTCGCCAAGCCATTGCTCGATCGAGCCACGTTGCTCGTCGATCTGAGGCAACATTAATCGGACTATTGTGATCACAATCGCGAGCACGATAGTCACCGCAGCAAAACTTGCCCAGAGTGTTGCGACGAGTCGATTTACGAGGTTGATCATTGGGCGCTGTCGCTACTGGAGCACAATATCGTACTGCTCTTGCGAATATTCGGATTCACCTCGGAATCGAATCGGTATTCCTACGAATTCTTCTAGTTCCACGACACTCGTCGATTCCTCGCTCAATAAAATATCGACAACCGCTTGCGCCGCAACGACCAACAGTTTCTCCGCCTCGAACTGACGCGCATCGCGGAGAATTTCGCGTAATATTTCATAACATACAGATTCCGCCGACTTGATTGAGCCGCGTCCGTCACAAGTCGGACATTGTTCGCATAAGACGTGCTCTAAACTTTCGCGAGTTCGTTTACGCGTTAACTGAACCAGACCGAGCGACGTCACTTCGCTTATCGTTATTCGCGATTGGTCGTCCTCAAGAGATTTCTCTAATGCACCTAAGACTAAACGTGGGTGTTCGTCGCCAACCATATCGATAAAATCGATAATAATGATGCCGCCTAAATTGCGCAGGCGAAGCTGTCTCGCGATTGCTTGTGCTGCTTCAAGGTTAGTTTTGAAAATGGTTTCCTCGAGATTTCTTGCGCCAACAAACCCGCCGGTATTGACATCGACAGTCGTCATTGCTTCGGTTTGGTCGATGACCAAGTGGCCCCCCGATTTTAATTCGACTTTTCGGTGCACGGCGCGCTGAATCTCGTCCTCGGTGGAGTATAAGTCCATAATCGGACGATCTCCCTCGTAGTGCTCGATGCGTGGCATCAGCTCGGGGGTGAACTGCACTGCAAATTCCACCACTTTTTGATACGTCTCTTTGGAATCGATACGAATCTTCTCTGTTTTCACCGAGGAAAGATCGCGTAACGTGCGCAGTACAAGATTCAAATCTTCATGAATTGTAAATGGGCAGGATGGTGGATTTAACCGCGTTGAAATGGATTGCCACAATCGTTTTAGGAATGCCATATCACTGCGCAATTCTTCGATTTCGATCCCTTCGGCTGCAGTTCGCGCGATGAAACCGCCGATCGGTGCTTGACTAATATCGACTGTCGATTTAACACGCTCCGAGTCGTCTTCAGTTGTTGTTTGGAGCGCCGGTTCGAGTTCAAGCAACAGCTCTCGCAACCGTTGCCGTTCACCTACATCTTCAATGCGCTGCGAAATACCCAACGTTGTCGAGCCTGGAATGAAAACCAAATATCGAGAGGGAATGCTGAGGCGGGTCGTCAGGCGCGCCCCTTTTGTACCGAGTGGATCTTTTGTTACTTGAACTAAAACTTCTTGGCCGTCAGTGAGTAGTCGCTCGATGGGCGTCTCAATTGCAGTTTCACGTGTGTCGCGGCGTTCCATGTCCGAAACGTGTAAGAACGCCGTTCGTTCAAGACCAATATCCAAAAACGCCGCGCCCATTCCCGGCAACACTCGCGAAACGCGTCCGAGATAGATATTTCCTACCGACCCCCGTTTGTGCGATCGCTCGACGACG
>CAWLAW010000270.1:0-5061 GCA_963854885.1 Gammaproteobacteria bacterium
CTCCGAGTGCCGTACCCAACGCGACGATCCGGTTCAGAGGCGGAAGTGGCGGCGCTGCGCAATTAATAAATATCGGGACGATCGGCGGCATCGCATCCCAATCAAAAATTTGATTGAGAAACTGCGTCGAACCATGATCGACCTCCATTTGATGCGACAAGGCAACGTCTACCCCCGCGCAATGCAAATATTGAACGCACTGCTCGGCGCGGTCCGCTGCAACAGGCAACTTGCCAGCAGGTGTATTCCAATCGCCGATCGATTCCACTGCGGTTCCGATGCAGAAACTCGGCATTAATCGATAAAAAAAACTGTTGTAGTGATCCGGACCAATGACAAGAACAACATCCGGATCAAAACCCCGGGCCCAACGGCTCATGGCGGAAAGCGCCCCGTTAACGTCGGCCAACACATCCGACGCCGGTTCATGGTAATCCTGTAACGGCGAATGCGAGGCGAATAATGCGGCGACACCCATGGCTTACAAATCGTCCAAAAACTGGTCGAAGTGATCGATATATTGTTGTTTACGTAAATACTCGCGTTGAATGCCGGAAACCAGTGCGCTACGTTCGCCCGCATAGTTCATCTCGTACAAAACGTGCCGCGAACCAAACTCGGTACCGCAAAGATCCCAGGCGAGCTTGAGCAGTTGCGTTTTGCGTCGTCCGGAGACCTGCGCGCCGCGCAGCGCCTTTTCAATGTCAGCGCCAATCGGGGAATCGAACTCTCGCATCGATGCGGGCTGCTGCACAAGCGCGCCACCGCCAACGCGGCGGAGCATATTGACGAATTCCGGGTAATACACTGGCCCCATGGCCCGCCCCGCTTGCAGTGCAGGCAGGTCCGGGTAGCAAACCCCGTTCGCTGAATCAATGCTCGCTTGATACTCAGCGGAGCGCGTCGTCGAGCGAATTATCTCAATTTTTACCGCCGCTTCGCCAAGCATTTCCATGATATCCGGTTTACCCTCCAACCCCTGCGCTTGGGCCATTTGTACTGCCAATGCGTAGACGAATCCGAGTTTCACCTCTAACCGCGCGTTTGTTTGATGCGCAGTTAGTTCGCGCATCCGGCTATCACGGTACATGCGATTCAGTAACGGAATATTTTTGTGCACGAAAACACGGTCCCATGGCACGAGAACATTATCGAATACGACGGTGGCGTCCATCTCGTCGAATCGAGAAGACAGCGGAAAGTCGACGCTATCACCATGATTTGTGAACGACGAACGGCATAAGGTCTTAAGACCTGGCGTACTCATTGGGATCGCAAACACATTCGCATAGTCTTCTTCGCCCAGCTGAAATGTCGGCGGAAACGGCCACACTAAAATTTCGTCAGCGTAAGGCGCGGCGGTTGCGATTCGCTTGATACCGTTCAAGATAATTCCGTCTTGGTTCTCGTCTACAACCCTCAAGCAGATGCCCGGGTCAGATTGTTCATTACGCAATTTACTTTTGTCCAACTGCGGATCGAGTAGCGCGTGGGTTAAGAACAAATCGTTCTTCGCAACGTATTGATAATAATTAACCACGGCGTCTGCACGTGCTTCATTCTCCTCGGCAAAGAACGACCGCTTCGCCGCAAGAGCGACCATCATTACGTTGAGAAAATCGGGGCTGCGTCCCATCATGCCGGCGTTTGATTGCGCCCACGTCACATAAGCTTCGCGCTTTAATCGCAAGTGTTCTTGCGACCGTGGCATCTCGAACGCCCTGCCGATCGGTTCTCCAAATTCCGCCGAGTCTGCAACCAAGATATCTTGGAATTCCGACTCGTGCTGCATATCGTAAAGTCTTGCCAAGGAGGCAATAGAGGGCGCGAATTCCGCGAAACTCGTTACATCGCCGACCCGTTTTCCGTCGTACCAAACTTCGCGTTCATCGCGTAGTCCATCAATAAATTGTTGCCCGTTACGTACGCCCATGGTGAAAACCCCTAACTACGCCAGCCCATACCGTCAAATTCTGGCCGCAGTTTCGGCTGCGTTTGAGTAAGTTCGACTCCGATTTTCGGCAACACTTTTTCGACCAGTAACTCGTTTGATTTAAGCAAACCATCAATCGGTGCGGGACCTGCAGCGATCCACGGCACGATTAAATCAGTGTCGAGCGTTTCGATCATCGATTCCAACTGCCTCGCGACCGTATCAACGGATCCGCAGATCGAGTAGCCGCGATCACGGATCGTTGCGGCGGTATTTGGAATCGCACCTTTCTCGCCCGGACGGCGTAGCGCTTCGTTAAATCCGAACCAATCGTGCCAGCGGGTCCAGATGTAGGCTAAGCCACGTTCCGTAATCGCGTGTGCTTCTTCGTCGGTATCGGCAACAACGATTTCGCGAAAATGCCCGAGGCCTTTCCCGCGGGCGAGGTTTCGCCCTGCTGCGTTGGCTGCTTGATGGTAAAGATCGACCGACGCTTTTGCGTGTTCTTCAATCGGCGTAAAGATAATTGGCGTAATGCCTTCGCGCGCCGACCATTCGATTGTTTCCGCACTCATCGTAAAGGGAATGAAGATTTCGATAGCGTCGGGATCTTGTAAGGTCCTTGGTGCGATACCGATTTGGGCGAGATGTCCCGTTTCATCGACCATGCCAGGCGCCATGTGCTGGGTCGCCGGGTGGTCCCATTTGATCCCATCGGGCGGCAACTGCCAATGCTTGCCGTCATGTTTGAATAGGGAGTTGGCCCACGCTTTTTTGATAATCGCGTAGTGCTCGTTGAACAGTTCTCGGTTAATCCGATCGTGTTCGGCATAGTCCGGATCGTTGGCCGAGGTCCACGTCGCGTTCATTTTCTGGCCAATCGTCATCACGTGACGCGCTTGATAGCCCCGCGCAAACCCCGCACACATTCGACCTTCGGAGAAATGATCCAACATCGCCAAATCTTCGGCGAGCAAGAGCGGATTTCGCGCCGGTAACACATTACCCATTTGGCCGATGCGGATCCGCTTCGTCTGCATCGCGGCCCAAGTACCGAGCAATACCGGGTTATTTGATATTTCCAAACCTTCTAAATGAAAATGGTGTTCGGAAAATGCACAAAAATCAAAACCCAGGTCTTCAACCTGGGTCAGTAATCGCGAGACGTCTTTTAAACCTCGTTGGTAATAGTTCGGATTTTGTCCAGCAAAGCCCTTTTCGAATTGTTCAGGCGTCGCGCCCGCGCTAGGGAGAAAAAAAGCACCTAATCGCATTTTCATAGGTCATTACCTGTAGCCAATGGTTGTATTGTGACGATTTGCGGTTGCTCTCACCCGGCACGCGGGCACATTGCGATGTTTATCGCAGAGCTCGCGATAATATAACGGCGGCGCGAGTCGCAGAAAACCACTTACGGCGTGTTGGTGTGGGTATCGTAAATGGCGTTGGCAAAATACGGCCGAATCGTGGCTCATGATCTTTCACCCACCATCTCGCCTGCCTCAGCAGCAAATGCCGGCAACTAACAAGGTAGCAGCTCCGCACCTAGAACCAGCGAACGAGTTCTAGGTACGGTTTCATCAAGCAAGCAGTCGATGCGCACTACCCGGCAGATTAACGCTGCTCGATCCTTGAATTCCGCTCGACAAGTGCTGAAATAATCTGGCCGACAAATTCCGGCTAATCGACTTTCGCAACGTCATTCTTCGCCTTCAGCGCCAACCGGGCTTTATGTCGCACGTAGTGTTGAATCGACTGAATATCCTTTTCGGTGAATTCTGGGAATGTCGGCATACCTCGTGACACGCGCTCGCCATCGTGCATGATTTTTTTGACCGCGTTGAGATCTAGCATCACGCCGGAGGCGCGTAAATCGGGGCTGCCGCCGCTGCCAACAGCCGCGGGGCCGTGACACCACGCACACGATCTCGCCCACTTTTGCTCACCAAGCGCAACGAGCTCGTCGTCGATTTCTAATTTCGCATCGTCGAGAGGTGTGACAAACATCGGTGGCGGGGTCGGTGGCAGGTCTGCCTTGCCATCGAGGGCAAATACCAATAGCCGTCGAGGATGCATACCGTAGACCCAACCGTGTTGGGCGCCAAGAGACCCACCGAGCATCGCGAGCCCGCCGCCCCACCCCACCGGCAACGCAATGTATTGGGTATCGTCGAGCGCAAATGTAATTGGCGGCGCGGCGATGCCGTGTTTCGCATCGTATTCCCATATGCGTTCGCCGTTATCCGCACGATAGGCATAGAATTTGCCGTTGCCTAAGCCTTGAAAAACGAGGTTTCCGGCGGTGGCCATTGTCCCCGCGTGTACTCCCGGGGGGGTCGCTACCTGCCACTCGGCTTTTTGCTTCAGTGGGTTCCACCCGACTAGAGAATTAATCGAAACGTCTGCGGGAGCGTCGTGCTCACCGTAGGCGACCCCCGCTTCGAAACCGAATCCGGAGTGCTGGAAATCCGCCTTACGGATCTTTGTGTCGTTGTAGTAACCCGGCATATCGTGGACGGTGAAATACATGAGTTGCTCGGTCGGATTCCACGACATGGGTTGCCAGTTGTGCGCACCTGATGGCCCGGGCCACATGAGGATCTCGCCATCTTCGTAGCGTGAGCCGGGTACCTCGACCGGCTTACCGGTTTTCATATCCACTTCGGTTGCCCAGGTTACTTTCGCGAAAGGCTTCGCCGACAACAAGCGACCATTTTGTCGGTTTATTATGTAGAAAAAACCGTTCTTCGGCGCGTGCATTAATGCTTTTACGGTGCGATCGCGAACCTTGAAATCGGTAAGCACAATATCCATCGCAGAATTGAAATCCCACGTTTCGCCAGGCACCGTCTGGTAGTGCCATTTGTATTTACCGGTGTCTGCGTCGAGCGCGACGATCGAGCATAAGAACAAATTGTCGCCACCGCCCGGGCTGCGAATCTTCTGATTCCATGGCGAACCGTTACCCGTTCCGAGATAGATATGGTTGTACTCTGGGTCATAAACGATCGAGTTCCAGACATTGCCGCCGCCGCCGTGTTTCCACCACTCACCATTCCATGTGGCCGCGGCCATGCGCTGGGCGTTATCTTCGAATCCGTCGGCGGGATTACCCGGTACAACGAAAA
>CAWLAW010000271.1:0-5058 GCA_963854885.1 Gammaproteobacteria bacterium
CGACATTGACAGATTGAATAGATCGTTTTCGAGCTCGGACACGAGTTTCTCCATTGAATAATTGCGGCCGCCAAGAATAGGTTATCCGTCTGTCATCGTCGCTAAACGCAACGGCAGTTTCGGGGTGTTTGGCGTTCGAAGATTAAATCTTAAACGATTTTGTTCGCTCAACGCGATAGCAAGTATTCATGGCGCGACTCGACAGCGTCCGCAGCTGCCGATTAATATCCGCAGCTGCCCGATATATACTGTAAGACCGCCGAATTTGGTGGTCTACAATCGCGATGCGCAGATTATTTCAACGGTTCGCCAATAAATGACTGAAACAACGGATTTTGACGAACTACTGCGCGACGTTGAAGGATTGTTACGTCGTGAGCAACGCGTTGCTTACCGAATTTTGAAACGCCGCTTTAAGTTGTCCGACGACGATATCGAAGATATTAAAGCCGAGTTTATTGACGCGAAACGCATTGCAATCGATGAACACGACAAAGTTCTCGTATTGGCGGATCGGGAACGCAACGGACCGCGTGCCGAGCGTCGGCAGTTAACGGTAATGTTTTGCGACATTGTCGGCTCCACGGCGTTAGCCCAGCGACTTGATCCCGAAGACTTGCGCGAGTTGTTTCGACGCTACCAGCAAACCTGTAGTGCGATTATCGACAATGCGCACGGACATATCGCGCAATATTTAGGTGACGGACTGCTGGTCTATTTCGGCTATCCGATTGCCTATGAGGACGCAGCGATTCGCGCTGTTTCCTGCGGTTTAGACATCATTAACGCGATGTCAGAGGTTAAAACCGCAGACGGCCAAGCGTTGCAGGTTCGCATCGGCGTCCATACGGGTCGCGTTGTGATCGGAGAGATCGGCGGTGGCGACGTCCGCGAGCAGCTCGCGCTGGGTGACACCCCAAACGTTGCGGCCCGGATAGAAGGGGAAGCACAGGCGAATGAACTGATCGTCAGTGACGCGACGCGGCGTTTGCTGCAGGACGCATTCGACTGTGACAGCCGCGGGCAAACCGCATTGCGTGGCGTTTCCTCTCCGGTTGAATTATTCGTCGTTCACCGGACCCGAGATCTTCGGAGTCGCTATCGAGCGCTTATGCAGCGTAACCAGACGGCGCTCGCGGGTCGCGGGAAAGAATTAGCCATGCTAACGGACGCCTGGAGCATTGCGAAGAACGGCAACCATTATAAGTATTTCGTTCATGCAGAACCCGGGGTCGGGAAGTCGCGGCTTGTACAAGAAATCCGTGAAATCGCCCGTGCAGACGGTGGCACACCAATGACCGTCGTGTGCTCGCCGTTACATTCCGAAACCGCTCTATATCCGTTCATCGAACTCATACATCGGGTGCTGCGCGTGCGCCAGGATGAGCCAGCCCAAATTAAATTTACGCGCCTTCGTGATGCGTTAAGCGGATTACGATTTCCGGAAGACGATACCGAAGATGTATTGGCGGCATTACTGTCTTTGAAAACTGACTTTAGCAAAGCGTTCGAAAGTCTCGACCCGCAGCAACGTCAGCAGCGTACATTTGAGACCGTCTTAAACTGGATGTTAGAGGTCACAACGCGAACGCCGGTGCTGATCGTACTGGAAGACCTGCAATCTGCTGATCCTTCGACGCTCGATCTTATCGAACTTGGACTCGATCGATTCGAAGACACCCCAACGTTAATGTTATTGGCCGCACGCGAGGAGTTCCGCCCGCCATG
Organism: Gammaproteobacteria bacterium; assembly: GCA_963854885.1. GTDB lineage: Bacteria > Pseudomonadota > Gammaproteobacteria > UBA11873. The sequence goes on from CAWLAW010000271.1 coordinate 1,729, forward strand.
GGGACGACGCGGCGACATCGCCGATATGCAGCTGCGACGTTTAGAAGGCCCGGAGATAAGAGCGATAGTAGCGAGCCTTTGCGACGGTTATACGTTACCGGCAAACGTTATCGAGCAAATTGAGGACAAGTCAGATGGTGTGCCGCTCTATGCCGAAGAATTTACTAAAATGGTCTTGGAATCCGATCTATTGATCAAAGGAGACGGCAAATTCGAATTAGTTCGGACACTTTCAAACCTGGCGATCCCTTCGTCATTGCAAGATTCTCTCATGGCCCGCTTAGACCGCTTAAGCGACGGGAAAATTGTTGCTCAATGGGGCGCGACCATTGGTCGCGAGTTTTCCTACGAATTAATTCACGCGCTGCTACCGGATGACGCTGCAGCGAACGGTCTAAAAGAGCTCGTCGACCTTGGGATTATTTATAAACGTAAACGGACTCTTCAAACGAGTTTTATCTTCAAACATGCACTGATTCGAGATGCCGCATACGCCTCGTTACTGCGGGCCGAACGACGCGAGTACCATGCGCGAATCGCACGAGTTCTACGTGAGGATTTTGCTCCAAGTGTTGCCGAACACCCAGAAGTTGTCGCCCGCCATCTAACCAGCGCCGAACGCTACGAAGGGGCGGTTACTTATTGGCTCGCAGCCGGCGAAAAAGCACGCGAACGCGCAATGAGCAAGGAAAGCCTGGCACATTTTAATAACGGCGTGGATCTTCTCAAGAACGTCCCTGCGGGGCGCGCACGTGACACTTTAGAACTTCGTCTGCAAATGGCACGCGGCCCGTTATTGATGCCACTTACCGGCAACGGTTCCCAGGCCGTACACGATTCGTTTGCCCGGGCGCTCGAACTTAGCCGCATCCTCAACGCAACCACCGATAGATTTCCCATCTTGTTTGGCTTGCGATCTCACGCCTTGGCGAGCGGCGATATTTCAACGGCCCATGAATTGAGCCTGCAGTTGAATCATATCGCTCGGCAATCGGAGGATCCGGGACAACTTCTCGAAGCGCATACCGCACTAGCGAATACGAGTTTCTTTCGCGGTGACTTTGTTGAAGTCGAAAACGAAGCGAAAGCGGCGATGAAAATTTACGACCCCAGCCGGTTTCGCAATCACGTGCATATTTACGGCACAGATCCGGGCGTGTTGTGTCTGTCGCGATTATCCAATGCGTCTTGGCAACGCGCAAAGCCAGATCGAGGACGATTTCATTTACTAGAGATGGTGAACTTAGCCGAACATCTTGGTCACGCTTTCACGCTCGCCTCCGCACTCAACCTCGCCGCCTTAATGCGCTTGTGGCGGTGTGAACCGCAGGACGCATACGACTACGCCGAACGATCCACCGCCCTCAGCGACAAACATGGATTTCCGTTTCCCGCTGCCTGGGGACAGATGCTACGCGGTCACGCATTGTTTGATCTTGGCGAAGTCGAGGGCGGCCTTGTGGAGATGCACGCGGGCTTTGATAAAACGAAACAACTAAGTGCGAAACTCATGGAGCCCTGGTTTATCGCAATTTTAGTGAATGCAAAAATTCGCGGCCAGCAAGTCGCGGGAGCAAGCGATCTCTTAAGTAGCGCGTTTCGGATCGTTGCAGAATCAGGAACAACGTATTCCCTGCCGTCGCTACATTGCTTAAAGGGCGAACTGTTACTTATTTCGCAAAACGCATTCGAAGAGAGTGATACTCCATTGCACTCATTTAACACCTCAGCAAGTATTGCGCGCCGACACGGCTCACGAGCAATGGAATTACGAGCAAGAGTGGGGACGGTAAAAGCTACTCAACACGGACCGCATGAGACGAGTAGTTTGAATCAATTACGTGAGGTTCTCAGCTACTTCCAACCAAGTAGTGATTCTAAAGATATCTTGGAAGCAACGACGCTCGTAGCAGGCGCAACCCCGAGCGACGGTCCGGGTCTCCCGCGTGATGCGAAGAGATTAACTTAAGCTGACTCGAATCTAGTGAGATCTTGAGTCGCTTGGACCCGGGATTGCGTCTTGTGCAACGGATTGTCCACCCCAGATCACATTCAGACACATTATTAGTAAGCGCTGACACAACCATGACACTTTCAATTAGCGGAATTGCTATTAGGTACCGTACATAGAACTTATTGAGCAACTGATGCTTGAACAACTTGGTGCAATCGGAATCTCTTGGCGTGAAGATGGTAGCGAGGCCTTGGCCGATTACGCGATTGCAGAAGACCGCCTCGCTGAGTCCTTGACCCAGTTCGCCGACGACAACAGACTCGCCGAGATCGCCTATCTGTCGACTTGCAATCGCGTCGAGATCTTCTTCTTGCGCGCCGAGTCCCGGAAAAGCCTCGATCTACGCCCAGCGGTATTCGAGCTGCTGTGCGGGCGCGTTCCGCAACCAGGAGAAGCGCAACGTCGGCTCAAAGCGTGGGCTGGCGAAGGTGCAGCTGAGCATTTATTCCTGGTCACCGCCGCCCTTGATTCTGCTTGTGTCGGCGAAGTCGAAGTCGCCGGTCAAGTACGCAAGGCGCACGAACTGGCGCTAGAGTTAGGCCACTGCGGCGCGGCTCTCGACTTATTGTTCAACGAGGCTTATCGAGTTATGGGCCAGGTGCGAGGCGAAACACGCATTAGTGCCGGCCGCGTCTCGTTGGCGGAAATTGCGGTTGACCAAATTAAGGCAAGACACACGACAAACGGCGGAATCGTCGCATTGGTTGGGGTCTCTCCAATGACGACCCGGGCAGCTGTATCGCTACAATCTGCAAAGATTCCGTTCATTGTAGTGAATCGGACACTCGATAACGCGCAAGCGTTGGCAGAGCCTTATGCGGCGCCCTCAATGTCGCTAGAGGAATTTCGCCGCAAACCGCCCCCGGTTGAGTCCGTACTATGTTGCACTGGCGCTCCGGCGGCGGTAGTCGACAAATCCTGCCTCATCAAGATTGTTGGAGAAACATCTGACCAAGAACCGCCGTTATTGATCGACATGTCCGTACCGCCTGATATTGACGTAAGTGCCTGTGCAGAAATGAACCTTGAACGAATTGGCATGGACCAAATTGTCGCGATTGCGGAAAGTAATCGCGGTGCCCGCGATGCAGAAGTCGCAAATGCGCGGGAGATTGTTGATCAAGCTCTTGCTAGTCTCGGCTCACGATACGCAGATAAGTATTTCGGACCGCTGTTCGGCGCACTGCAAAAACGGTATAGCCAAATTGCCCAAGACGGGGTTGATCGATTACTAAAAAAAGAATTACCTGATTTAAGTGAGCAACAGCGCAGCGCCGTTACGGCATGGTCGGTATCGCTGGCCAAACGCTTCGCCC
>CAWLAW010000272.1:0-5057 GCA_963854885.1 Gammaproteobacteria bacterium
CGTCGGATGACTGAGCACCCGCTCTAGCGCTTCGTCAAGATAAATGTTTTCGAAATTGAACACTTTTGCGTGTCGCTCGATTGAACAAACATCGCGAAACATTTTCGGCGTTTTGCCGAAAATGACGTCCATAGGTAAATCGATCACATTAGCGCCGGTCGAGCGATCGAAAACAACTAGTTGCTCTCGCTCGGTCGCTTCACCGATGATCGCTGCAGGGCAGCGCTCGCGAGAACACAGCGCTTGAAAATCGCTGACCCGAGATTCTTTGATCGCCACGACGTAGCGTTCTTGCGCTTCGTTGCACCAGATTGCCAACGGCGACATTGAGGGGTCTGCGTTCGGAATGTCGCGCAGTTCAAATTTTCCGCCACGCCCGCAGTCGTGCAAAATTTCTGGCACTGCATTCGACAAACCGCCCGCACCAACATCATGGATTGAGAGAATTGGGTTAACAGAACCAAGCGCCCAGCAGCAATTAATAACTTCTTGGCAGCGTCGTTCCATTTCAGGATTGTCACGCTGAACCGACGCGAAATCTAAGTCCGCTTCGGACGTTCCAGCATCCATCGAAGAGGCGGCGCCACCTCCCAGGCCGATCATCATCGCTGGGCCGCCGAGAACGATAATTTTTGTTGATGATGGAATGTTTAACTTATGCACGTGGATGTCGCGTATGTTGCCGCAGCCGCCGGCCAGCATGATTGGTTTGTCGTAACCTCTCGAGTCGCCTGTGACGCTGTGATCTTCGAAGACGCGGAAGTAACCGGTTATTGCTGGACGACCAAATTCATTGTTAAATGCCGCCGCGCCGATCGGTGCTTCGAGCATAATATTGAATGCACTTGCGAGGCGTGGATTCATCGGTCGTTCGAACTCCCATGGCCGTTCGAAGCCCGGAATACGCAAATGGGATACTGAAAAGCCCGTTAGTCCAGCCTTGGGTTTTGCGCCGCGACCGGTTGCACCTTCATCACGAATTTCTCCGCCGGAGCCGGTCGCCGCCCCGGCATACGGTGAAATACCGGTTGGATGATTGTGAGTTTCCACTTTCATCAGAATATGCGCATCTTCGCGCGATGTTGTGTAGCTGCCGGACGTCGGGTCGGCGAAAAATCGCTCGGCTAGAAACCCTGTGGTAACCGCGGAATTGTCTGTGTATGCAGAAAGTACCTTGTTCGGCGCGCAACTGTGCGTGTGGCGCACCATTTCAAACAAGGTGTGATCTTGCTGGTTGCCATCAAGTTTCCAGTCGGCATTAAATATTTTGTGTCGGCAGTGTTCCGAATTCGCCTGAGCAAACATCATCAGTTCGATGTCCGTCGGATCTCTCCCAAGTTCTGCGTATTGCGCCACCAAGTACGCTACTTCCTCGTCGGCGAGCGCGAGACCTAGGTCGTCGTTCGCAATTTCGAGAGCGGTTGATCCGCGCGATGCGAGTTCTATTACCCTCAAGGGACTAGAGGGAGGGTGCTCTTCGAGTGATTCGGTATCTTGTATATCGGACAAAAGAGTTTGCGTCATGGGGTCGTGAATAATTGGCGCAACGATCGAGTTATCTAGTTTCCGGACACCGCCGAACGACCAGTGCGTGATCCGTTCGAGGCGGTCTAATTCGCTAAGACCGCAGTTCCTACCAATTTCGGTTGCCTTGCTCGACCATGGCGAGAGGGTGCCAATTCGTGGTGTCACAAATACCGACGCCCCTGAACTGTCCGCGACTAGTTGGTTGATCTGCATGCCGCCAACTAAATTGGCCAAACATTCCAGCTGCTCTCGTGTGGCTGGGGATTTGAACCAGGCGAGAAAAATAAATTTCGCGTCAAGCGACGTGACATGCGGTAGCAGAGTCTGGATTTGATTTTCTAAACGCTGAATGCGAAACGGGGATAGCGCGAGGGCTCCTTGGAAAAGATACATCTTTATGTCGTCTGTATGTCAGCGTGAGTGGCGCTAAATTTCAGCTCATTTGGAGGTGAAATTTGCCTGTTTTGCTATACGACCGTGACTGCGATAGCGAATCCGCGGCAGCGTAAAAGCATGGATGTCGTATTAAAGCCAAGAGCCTAACAAGAGACGAGATAATACGTGAATCAGTCACACGGCGCATTCGCTGCCGAGCTAATTGATACCAAGTTTTGTACTTCGCGTTGTTCGCTGCGGTACTAGTCGAGCTGCTCGACTTTTACCCACACGCCGTAGACACTCGCATCGTGACGGCGCGTACTGGCTAGTAATCCACGCCCGCTGCCCGACCGGCTCTCATTGGCGCCGCCTAGTGCGACCCATTCGTCGAGCCTGCCACTAACAGTCGCCGAGGTATAGCGCGTATCGATGCTGCCTCTGTTCCCCTGATCGGCCCGCTCGAGTTGCGGTGCGACCTCCAGAGTGAATTGTTGTCCGCTGGTTCGCGCAGTGACGTAAAAGCCGGAATTGATATCGCGATAATCAATGCCTTGCGTCACGATCCCGCCATGGCGACCGTAAGTAGCTGCCGTGTACGGCACCGGTAACGACTGCCCGGTTAAGATTAATGCTGGGCGACCTTCCACGGCTGTTATGAAATGCGAATTGCGATTATCTCTGCTCGAATCGGTATTCACGGAACGATACTGGATCGCGTTGCCGCTAGCATCCCGAACCCCGATTCGGGCGCCCCGATTGAGTCCAGGATCGCGCACTCCGGCGGTCACCCCTCCTGACCTTAAACGTCCAGACAGTGCATGCTCTTGGATACTAGAGGCGCCTGAGACATCTTGTCGTACGGTTATTCGGAGAGATTTCGGCGCCCGGTCGAACGTGGCGAGTACTTTTTTTATTTCCGCAATATTCGCGAGGCTGGATTTAATTATCAACTGATTGTGCATCCCGGTCGCCGAACCTTGATCGTCAACGAGCGGCTCTATTAAGGGAAGAATGTCGGCAGCCAAGGAGTGTTCAAGCGGAATTATCTCAAGCACTAAGTTTTGCGCGGTCACGGTAGCGCTGAAAAGCATTAACGCAATGACGAGGGACAGCAGCCGCCTTAAATCCAGTCCTAGTGACATGTCTTGCGGCTTCCACAATGCGCTAGGAGAATCCACATCCAATCGATTTAATCCAACGAGCGCGAGTTGATGATCTTGGATATGCAATGCGACTACTCCGAATGTTTGAGGACATTCCTTAGATGTGCAGGCGGCGAAAATTTGGATCGGGGTCGGCGCGCTCCCAGATTTCGTCGAACTGACCGCTGAGTTCCGTCGCGCGACGACTATCATCAAGGCTACCGACGCCGTCGTATCGATCCGCGAACCGTCGATGCGTATAAGCATTGTTATCGGCAATCATCATCGCTTCATTAAAATATTTGTAGTCCTTGCCGGGTTTGCGTATTGAAATGAAACTGGATAAACGATTTGCTAGGTCGATCAAGCGGTGCCCGCGCGTGATGAGCGGTGCCATATCTGTAATTAGAAGTCGAACTCGCGCAAGCCGATTTCTTAATACAAGTTGTTTAACTGCGTCGATGAACGGCTGGCTGTCATATAAGGCGGGATCAAGGTGTCGAGAAGTGATGTCGACCGTGCGCCGACAATTTTGTGCTATTTCCAGACTGAGTGATCGCAGCGTTTCGCTATCGCCGAACGCAGTTTCCGATTTTTCGTCTGCTGATGGCATGGCTAAATCTCACTCGCGAGTTTTTCTGCAAGCCCAAGGTATGACTCAGGGGTGAGTGCCTTTAGTCGTTGCAGTTCCGCACCCGGCAAGGTCAGGGTATCAAGAAAACGATGCAAGCTCTCGCGATCCATACGTTGCCCTCGAGTTAAATCTTTCAAAGCTTCATAAGAATTCTCGATGCCGTAGCGACGCATAACTGTTTGAATTGGCTCGGCGAGAACTTCCCAGGCATTGCGCAAATCGGCGAGTTGCGCATCGTTGTCGGGTTGCAACTTGCCAATGCCTCGCTCTAACGAATTAAGTGCGATCAAGGTGTAGCCAATCGCGCTACCGACGTTGCGCAAGACCGTCGAGTCCGTTAAATCCCGTTGCCATCGAGAAATCGGTAATTTCGCGCCCAGATGTTGCATCAACGCATTTGCTACTCCGAAATTGCCCTCGGCGTTTTCAAAGTCAATCGGGTTTACTTTGTGTGGCATCGTCGAGGAGCCGATTTCTCCGGCGACTTGATGTTGACGAAAATAGCCGATTGAAATGTAACTCCAAGTATCGCGCGCGTAATCAACAAGAATAGTGTTGAGTCGTGCGACGACATCGAAAAATTCGGCAACGTAATCGTGCGGTTCGATCTGCGTCGTAAATTTGTTCGGAATTAGTCCCAACTCGGTGATAAAGGAAGACGATATTTCAGTCCAATCGAGCTGCGGATAGGCCGCAACGTGAGCGTTGAAATTGCCGACAGCGCCGTTGAATTTGCCGAGTATTTGAGTGTTGGTAAGAAAAGTAACTTGCCGATCGATTCTCGCAATGACGTTAGCAAGCTCCTTGCCCATCGTGGTTGGCGAGGCGGTCTGTCCGTGCGTTCGCGACAACATTGCATGGTCTAGGCAATTATCTGTTAATTGCCTTAGCGCGCTCACAACGTGGCCAATTCTCGGCAGCAATATGCGATCTCGCGTTTCCTGGAGCATCAAGGCATAAGCTAGATTATTGATGTCTTCCGAGGTGCACGCGAAATGCAAAAACGGGATCGCCATTTGCAATGTCGGATGGTCCGCGCATTTTTCCTGCAAAAAATATTCGACCGCTTTCACATCGTGATTAGTCGTTGCCTCAAGTTCTTTGACGCGCTCGGCGTCGTCGATATCGAAGGATTCGACGATGTCGTTTAAATAAGTATTGGTTGAGCTGTCGAAATTTGGTAGTTCTTCGATTTCGAGATTATTTGCGAGATGTTGAAGCCAACGAACTTCAATCGTGACGCGATAACGAATCAATCCGAATTCGCTGCAAATTGTTCTTAAGGTCTCGGTATGGCGTGCATAGCGACCGTCGATTGGGGACACTGCAGTGAGCGGACTCAGGGTAAGTTTTTCGTTCATTACGGACATGGATTT
>CAWLAW010000273.1:0-5051 GCA_963854885.1 Gammaproteobacteria bacterium
GCAAGGCTAACTCATTGGAATCACGGTAATTTTTACATAAACGAAATAAAAGGTATTAAATTTATAGAACATTCAATAATATACAGGCAATACTTAAATAATTTATTAAGTTAAATTTCTTTCGGCGATGCGATACCGCTGGTCGACTTTGTGAGTGGAAAAGAATGTACGGGTCCAAATTTCTATCAAAAACGAGAATTGTCTTGGTGGTGTCCATACTGGCTGCTCCCGCTGCGACGCTCGCCGCGGTGCTTGAAAACATACGGGCGGCGACCGACGACGAACGCACTCGGGTCGTCTTCGAGGTCAACGAGGCAATTACGTATCGAGTTTTTTCCTTGTCGGCTCCTGAGCGCGTTGTCATCGATTTTGAACATTCAAGCGCAACAGACCTTTCTGCGCCTCGCTTTACTGAAATGAAAGGCGCACCAATCACAAGTCTGCGCTACGCGATTCGTGACGAGAACAATCTGCGGGTAGTTTTGGACTTGTCACGTAAAGTCGACGTAAAAGTGATGCAACTCGGGCCAAGTGGTAAGTACGGAAACCGTCTAGTCGTCGACCTGTCCGAGCACCGGTCTCCCGCCACTCTACGGCGAAAACTAGAAACCGATCCGGTGACTAAAATCAAAACTTTAAGCGACCGATCGGTAAGAGGGTCGCAAATTCATACACAAGATGTGGTTAAGCCTCTGTTGGCAGATATGTCTTTGCGGGTGAGCGCAGCGGCACCGACCGAAAGGGACTCGGCCAAGGCCGCACAAAGTGAAGCGAGCGGCAGAGGTTCATGGATCTCTGCAGTCGTGGCCACAATCGACGACAACATGGCGACATTCAACCCGGTGGGTAGATATTTTAGGAAACCGATCGAGCGGACCATTCCAAACTTGGAAGTAAGCGGATTCATACGGCAATCGTCCGACATGCTTCTGGCAAAAAGTGGCACGGTGGGCTCCCGCGAACAAGATTATCGATTTCTGCAACTACAGAACTTGTTCCAGTTGCAGGCAGACTATCACTTGTCGGATGGACTCGATGTTCGCGCCGTGGGTCATTTTTTGTACGACGGGGTTTACGACTGGCAGAGTTCTAGTGGGCTTTTCGCCGACGGCACAGGCGGTTCGGCTGAACTCTATAGCTCTCCTGAGCGCGTTTTAAGAGAACTTTTTGTAAGCTATCGGAAACTTGGCTTTGATTTGAAAGTAGGTAAGCAGCAAATCGCTTGGGGCAAAATGGATGGACAATTTATCGACCTAATCAATGGGATGGATCGACGAGAAAGCGTCCAGCTTGAGGCCAGTGATTATGAAACCCGCCGGCTGCCGACTTGGATGCTAAACAGTACTTTCTATCTAGGGCAGACGACACTACAGGCACTTTATATTTTTGATTTCGAACACGACCGTCAGCCCGAATTAGGTGCGCCCTGGGCCTCTCCGTTGGCAGCGCCGACTAGCGATAATATTGTCTTGGACACGCTTCGTCCAAGACACAGCGTTTTTCGCGACCACGAGTACGCGTTACGAGTTGATCGGACCTCCGGTGGACTCACTTATGGCGCTATCTATATGTACGGCTGGGATAAAAACCCGGTCGGTCATGTTGTCGGGGCGCCGCTAATTAATGGCGAACGGGTGCTTCGTATACAGCCTAGGCACGAACGATTGCACCATCTTGGTATCACCGCAGACTACGCGATGACTTTTGAGAACGTCCCTTTTCTAGGAAGCCTCCCGACGGTCTTTCGCGTCGAGAGCCTATATAGCCACGATGTGCGGTTTTCCGATTCGGAAAAGCAGAACTTAGCATTGCTAGGTTTAACTACCGACGGGACGTCAAAGCGCGACACTATTCGGGCGGCTATCGCGATCGAATTCTCGCTGCCTCAGCGTACGACTCTACTGTTCCAGCCATCGTGGTACCAAACAATAAATTATGACAAAAGTCTTGGTGCCGGCTTTGGTGGGGGTTTCGGCGCAGAGTGGACGCTTGTCCCCGTTGTGTTCTTCTCACGTCCATTTTCGTCCTCCGGAGACCGCCTTTCGCTGGACATCACCACGCTACCAGCAATCAGCGGATCGGACGTGGGCTGGGGTGGCTTAAAGACGAAGGTGCGACTGAGCTACGACCTGTCCCAGTTCGTGAAAGCAAGAATGATTTACACCGGTTATGACTTTGCCGACAGCACCGATATTTTCGGCGCATATGGCAAGTGGGACAACGTAGGATGGGAAATAAGTTACGAATTTTAGCGCGATCTTAGAAATGAGCCTTGTCCACCGCGAGTCCAAAATACGTTAACATCGCGACGACTATGTAGCGGGAGGTCATATTTCAATGCGCGCAGCAGTTTATCATCGCCCCGGCGCACCGCTCACCATCGAGCAGGTAGCGGCACCACAAGTATCGTCTGGAGATCTCGTCATCGAGGTGCATCGCTGCGGTATCTGTGGTTCGGACCTGCACATGGCTGACATGCACGGGCCGGATACGGGCATGGCATCGCTGCCACCCGGTACCGTAATGGGTCATGAGTTCTCCGGTGAAGTGGTCGAAGTGGGGAAGGACGCAGGTGACTTTCGTCCGGGCGATCGGGTCACAGCGATGCCTTTCATTAGTTGCGGCCGTTGCGCTGCCTGCCTCGCAGGCATTGGCTACCGCTGCGCTGATGCGTGTTACTCGGCACTCGGTGAAGAGCGCGGTGGTTTCGCCGAGCACATGCGAGTGGGTGCTGCCGAGACGCTGCACTTGCCGGACGGGGTCGACGACGAGCGCGGCGCCTTGGTCGAACCGTTCGCGGTTGCGCTGCACGGGATCAATGCAGCCCGTCTCGTGCCCGGCGAGCGGGTGCTGATTATGGGGGGCGGTCCAATCGGACTTGCCTGTGCGGCCTGGGCGCGATATTTCGGCGCCCGCGATGTCGAAGTCTCGGACTTCATACCCGAACGCCTCGCGCTTGCCGAGCAGCTCGGCGCGACAGGTACTATCGACGCGCAGAAGGAAAGTGTTGTCGGTGCGTTTAAACGCCGCGCCGGCCAGCGGCCAGATGTGATCATGGAATGCGTCGGGTTGCCCGGCACGCAGCAACTTGCGATGGACTACGCGCCGATGGGCGGGCGTATCGTTGTTTTAGGTGTATGCATGGCGCCCGATCGCATCCAGCCAGTGAAGGCGCTCACGAAAGAGTTGCAAATCAATTACTCCTATATGTACCGGCGCCAGGAGTTTGAACTGACCATTGATCTCATGAACCGGGAACGTATCGATCCCACCCCCATGCTGACCGGAACTATCGGTTTCGATACCTTCGTCGAGATTTTCGAAGAGCTCAAGACCGACAAGGCTGCGTGCAAGATACAACTCGATCCGCGCATTTGAACTCGGCGACCCGGTCTTGTCGGGTAGCCGTAGCCGGCGACATCGATGTTGAGGCTGCTAAACCACTTGAGACTGATCCCCTCGAGGACCACCTCACCGGTGGACTCGGGAGATTTCGCGATAAAGCCGCCGGCACTCGACACTTCGCCCGCGTCCAGAACGTTCAATGTCGCGCCGCCAAGATCGGCAACTGTTAGCGGTGCGCTAGCGGCGTCCCAGTGCGAACCCACGCTACTAACTGTCACCTGTCGCTCGGCGTCGGTCGCGACACCGAGACTACCGCCAGCGCTCGTGAGTTGCGCGCCACGCAAGATTTCCGGTGTCCCCTGGTTTGTCGCCCCGATTGTGACGATGTCGGTAAAGCCGATCGATCCCGCCAGTACTAGGCGTTTTCTGTTCCCAAAAATCAGTGCATCCTTAGGCGCTCGCGAGCGGAATTAAGTGCACAAATCGCGGCCCATCGCTCGACGTGCTGACTCGCGTGTTAGCGTTAGATGATCTTCGATCCCAACAGGATGGTCGCCACTGTGCCGGCATAGATAGCCAACAAACTGTCCTCGTCGTTGAACAACTACGAGCGTTGTTTCAAAACCGATCTCGAACCACCGCAACTTCCTTCGTGTTGTCGGCGTCCGGGTTTCCAGAAAGTAAATCCGCCTATAGCCACCACATTCCTCGGTATTGTTTAGCTTTCTTGCTGCCCTGTCGTTTCGGAGTGGAACCACTGGCCGACGGTCGGGATAGACCGTCCGCCGCTACTGAGAGTGTTCCTGTTCGCGCATAGCCACCGAACGCTACCTTGAAGCAGGGTTTTGGACTAATCTGCCCTCCATTATTGGCCACTAATCAGCACTGTTAATAACAGGAGTAGCAAATGGATATTAACGAAATGAACAGGGGCGTCATCGAAGAGTTCCGCACCAACGACGGTAAGGTCGGCGGTCAGTTCGAGGGGTTCCCTATTTTATTGTTGAAAACCATCGGTGCAAAATCTGGTGAGGCACGCACGAATCCGTTGGCATATTTTCCCGACGGGAATCGTATCATCATCATTGCGTCATTCGCCGGAGCTGAAAAGAACCCGCCTTGGTATCACAATTTGCTCAAGAATACGGAAGTCGGGGTTGAATTAGGTACGGAATCGTATCAAGCCTGCGCCAATGTCATCGGTGAACCTGAGCGCACGGAAGTTTATGCGAAGGTTGCTGCAGCGATGCCGGTATTTGCCGACTACCAGGAGAAAACGGCGCGCGTTATTCCGCTGATTGTTTTGGATAAAATCGCTTAGCTCTAGTTTCACGCGATAGGGATCGTGCGAGCTCGGGGTTGTCGGCTCGCGATTTTTTCACGAGTTGGAAAGGGATTTTGTTGCGTGGCGACTCCTTTTTTTTTACAGCGACCAACCGTAACTCGATAGGCAGCAGAAACGCATGCTACGGCGCGGCAACTAGCGTCGTGAATTTCACGCGCTAGCGAAAAAATTCTCGTCGGTTTGGTCCGTGCGCTTAGCTGCATCACTAACCTCTGTACCGTAGCGAACTGCGATTCCACAGAATCGTACTTCTTAGCGGGCGAGGGCGCTCATTACTCTAAGCGCTAGTGCGTCCTAGAATGCTCCGCAATGCGCGCTTGTACTTTCTCTGAATCGGTAATCCAGCGCATAAACGCGCTCG
>CAWLAW010000274.1:0-5036 GCA_963854885.1 Gammaproteobacteria bacterium
GTCAGCGAGTGGACCGAGGAACGCCACAACTTGCTCTCGGGTCGGCGGAATGATTGGCAGGCCATCACTCCAACCGTTTGCGAGAAAGTGCGCGTTGATTTCGCTGATACTGCCACGTGCTGTGGTCTCCAATGCAGTCGGTTCCTGAGCGCTAGCGCTATCAAGGGTTGGCGCGATAGTGAGCCCGGCAACAATCTGGTCAATCGTCGCGTCGCGCAGGTGGCTGATCATTTCGTCTAAACTTTGCGTGTCGACGTGTCCGTGTAGTACGCCGAGCGCGAGGCTGTCGTAGCCAACGCCTTGGCCGGTGGCAACGCCCTGGCGCACAAAACCAGAACAAACCAGCGATACCGATGGCACGCCAGCGGCTTCAGCTGCAGCCGATGCCCGCATCACGGCGGGCGTACAGCTACCTCAGCATCCGTTTCCGGAAATGACGGCGTCTATTCGATGTTCGCGCAATCGTTGGGGCAGGGCGGCCATGACCACAGTTTCATCGCCGCCGTGTGTATTGCCAAACGCCTCGAAGCCGACAAATTCGACGCCGACAAATCGGCTGCGCAATTCGTCCATGATGACGGGGAATAGTTCATCACCGCGAAACAAATAATCCCACAGAAAGCCGATCCGCTTACCGCTAAGCGTGTCGAGGCGCGGGGCAGCGGCTTGCTTGTGCACGGCCAACGATGATCGTGGCCATACGACGTCGTAATGGGGTTCGTTTTGCAGAGCCATGTTGGTATGTCCTGGTAATCTATCTCCAACGGCAGATAGAGTTGGCGCTCGTTTCCCGACGGGGTGGTCGCTCGTTAAAGCGCACCGCGCAGTGTTTCAAACACATGTCCGGCGCGCAGTACAACATCATCTTCGCCACGGCGCCCGGTGATCATCATGCCGACCGGGAGTCCATTTGATAGACAGGCCGGTACGCTCATCGATGGATGGTTCGTGCCATCAAACGGCGCAGTGTTCCCAATCATGTCGAGTGTTTGCCTTAGTAGCTCTTCGCGTGATGCATCGGCCGGCGGGATCCGACGTGATTTCATCACTGTCGTTGGCATGATCAACAAGTCGTAGTTGTCCAACGCCTTATCATAGGCTGCGCGTATTGGGCGCAAAAGATTTTGCGCCTTGGCCGAATAATAGTTGCCGTAGCGCGCGCGCATGACATGCGCGAATAACATAACTGTTTTGCCCATGTCGGGCAGATCCGCGGCGCGCTTTTTACGCGCCTCCTGATAAAATTTGATCGCGCTGAGCGGATAATACCCGCCAGGATTCGGGCCAGCTGGTCCCTGGTCGCCCCAAGTTGACAAGGTACCGTCTAACGAACTCGCGAACATGATCGGCATGGCTCGACCGTGGACCGGGATCGAAACGTTTTCGACCACGGCTCCGGCTTCGGTCAGGCGTCGGGCGGCGAATATGACAGCCTCATCGACGTCGGCTTCTGACGTCGGTGTTCCGAATCCCTCTTCGACAATCCCAATGCGCAATCCCTCGATGCCTTGGGTCACGAGTTCGCTATACGGTTTAACCGGCAAGCTGCCGACCTGACGCGGATCGCGGCCGTCGTCGTAGCCCGCGATCACTTCGAGCAATAGCGCACAATCGAGGCTCGAGGTAGCCATTGGACCGAGGTGATCGATACTGTGTTCGATCGGCCCGGCGCCAGTGTATGGCACCAGGCCGTGCGTCGGTTTGATGCCAACACAACCCGACCAGGAACTTGGCATGCGCACCGAGCCGCCTTGATCACTACCGATGCCCATGTCGCATTCGCCGGCGACAATCAACGCCGCGCAGCCGCTCGATGATCCGCCGGTCATAAAATCAGGATTGCGAGGATTTCGTACTGGCCCGGAGGCCGAGGTATGACTAGCGCCGGAATAACAAAAATTTTCGCACACCGCTTTTCCTAACACTTCGCCGCCGGCATCGAGTACGCGGGTGACAACAGTCGCGTCTTCGTCAGCGACATAGCCTTCGTAAAGTGCTGAACCATTCAACATTGGCATACCCGCGACGCCAATATTGTCCTTGATCACGATACGCTTCCCGGCGAGCTTACCGGTCTCGGCACCCTTTACCTGGCACTTCCATGCCCAGGCACCGTAGCGGTTTTCGTCGCCATTGGGGCGATAGCCTTCGGACCGTGGATAGCGAATCGGTAGGCCCGGTAAATCCATTGCTTCGATCGTATTAAAGTCGTCGACCAGGCCAGCCATAGCGGTGGCGTAGAACGCCATATCCGTGCTGTCAGTTTCGAGAAATATCGCTTTTGCGGCGATCCGCAGTTCCTCATCACTCGGTGGGCCGATTGGGTGGTCGCTGTTTTCGGAAGTCATGATTCCTCTCCTTAGACAGGTAGCGCGCGTAGGCACGCGCTAGATTTTGGGTAGCTCGAGACTCGACATTAACATTATCCTAACCGACATTGATCATGCCGGCACCGCGATCTTTCCAGGGTTGATAGAGGATGTGATGAGCACTGGATTCGTCGATCGCTTCGCGGAGACCCGTTCAACTCAGCGCGACTTGACCGAGAAGTTCCAGCGTTTGATCTGTCGTCAACGGATGAAACGGACCGCTGCGTGAATCACGATACAGGCGTTCGAGCATGTGGCCGCGACGATAACTACCACCACCGACAAGGCGCATGGCTATATCCACAATTTTCATCGCGTTTTCCGTCGCAATTACTTTGGGTATTTCTAGTGCAGCAAGACGGGCGGACGGATCGCTGGAAATTTCCTCGCCGTCGTTCAGGCGGCGCGCCGTTAACGCAATGGCGCCGGCTGCCGCTTCAATGAGAATTTTCATTTCGCCGAGCCCTGCATGGACGCGCTGTTGATCGGCCAACACGACATCTGCCGCACCGGGAATCGCGCCTAAGCGTTTTGTTTTCAAAATTCTCACCGCCTCCGCGTAAGCTTTTCGCGCGAGGCCGAGATAGATCGAAGCAAAGCTCAAGGTCTGCCATTCCAAATTTTCGAATAAGCCCTCGCGAAATCGGCTCGAGACCAAATCACATTCGGGCACGAATACTTTGTCAAAAACGACCGTCTCTGTACCGCTAGCGCGCATCCCCATCGCGTCCCAGGTGAGCTCTATACGCACACCTTTGGCATCGGCCGGGCAAACAAACATCACCTCGCTAGCGCCGCGCGCGGTAATATCTTCAGCGAGATTTCCGTCGCGATCGGTAATGCAGGCGTTGAACGTGTGATGGGTTGCGGCCAAGCTCAATGTGGCCCAAGTCTTACGTCCGCTGATGACATACCCGCCGTCGACCGGCACCGCGATGGTGTCCGCAATGCCGATCACTCCAGCACGTGTTTCGCTGTAAGCGCCATCGAATAGATGCCCGGATGTTACGACCCCAGGAAATAAGCGTTCCTGATCGGCGTCCGACCACATGCCGCGAAAAAACCCGACCACCCCCAAATGCATATTAAACGCGAGCGCCGTTGCGGGGTCGCCTTCGGCCAAGATCTGCATGCATTCGGTATAGAGTTTAATGTCCGCACCGCCGCCGCCAAATCGTTTGGGAATGTTCAATGCAGACAAGCCGCTGGCGCGGAAGCGTTCGACCATCTCCGCCGGAAAAGAATTCTCTCGATCATGATCGGCGCCGGCGGCGTCGAAATATGTGGCGAGTTCGCGCGCAGACGCCAACGCCGCAGAACGCTCGTCGCCCGTCATTTCAATGATGTGCATAATTATTTTAGGTTTTTATTGTGAAACGTTTTCTAGATAACAGGTGTGCCGGGATCCATTCCAAGTAGCACGCGCCCTTGGATTTCGCACGCGGTCTCATAGTCGAGTACCGCATGAGTGCGAATGACGCTGACGTCGCGGAAAACACGTTGCAACGCCGAGGAATCTCGAAAAGCATTACCGCCCGCACCTTCCATGATGTCGCTAACGCCGTCGCCCGACATTTTCGTGATCAAGCCCAAGCGCATGCGAAAATTGACACGCTCCTCAAGGCTCAACGGACGGCTGCCGTCATAGCGCATGAGTTTTAGGGCCGCCGAGTCGATCATATCGTCGAGCGCATCCGCAGCCGCAAAGCTGCGCCCGAGGCGCATTTGCGTGGTCGCTTTCGTGGCCGCGTTGGTGCCCGTATACGTGACGATGCGCTCGCGCGTAGCATCTAGAAAAAGTTCGGCGGCGCCGCGCAGCGCCCCCGCCATAACTGGCATCGCCTCGAAGTACTTAATCGTTGCGCCCGGCAATTTGTAAATAGGGTTGTCATGAATGCTTGCACCGGGATGGCTGCCATCCATGAACTTAGTGGTGGAGACCGCGTGTTGTTCCGGCACGAAAACATCTTCGACGCTCACATCGCTACTCCCCGTGCCTTGCATACCGGCGACAAACCAGTTGTCGATCACTTCGACGTTTTCGCGCGGTATTAGGAAGAGCATCGGTTCCGGTTGGGCGCCGTCTTCGAGGACCAGGCCGCTAAATAAGACCCAGGTCGCGTGAGCGACACCGGAACTCCAGGCTTGACGGCCGGTTAGCTGATACCCCCCAGGAACGCGGTTCGCAGTCGCAGTCGGTGCTATTTGACCCGAGGTGAGTTGGTAAGGTCGATCGGCAAAAATTTCATCTTGCGATTTCTGAGGGAATGCCGCGTGAAACCAGTTGTGGCCCATATAAAACGCCGTCACCCAACCGGTCGACGGGCAGGCGGAGGAAATGATCCGCGTAATTTCGGCGACAGTGTCTACGTGGAGCTCGTGCCCGCCGTAGCGTTTTGGGGTTAGGGTCTGCATGAAACCCGCGTCACAGAGATCTTTAACCGTGTCATCGACGAGCGCGCGCTTCTCTTGAGTGGCTGCAGCACGGGCTGCGATCACGGGTTTAAGTTCATGGGCGCGACCGACGAGTTCCTGTTTTAAATCCATTCAGACTTCTCCTCATGATTTTCCGTTCTCCGGAAAGTGTACGGGCTCAGGGATATTCATTGCAATTTGTGGAGAGTCCGCCGATGGCTCGAGGAATTGAATTGGGGGACCCATCCAGTG
>CAWLAW010000275.1:0-5035 GCA_963854885.1 Gammaproteobacteria bacterium
TTTTTCTTGTATCGCCACGTCAGTAGTTCACCGTGGTACTTCACACTCTCTCGGACGCTCGCCCGGAAATCAATTACTCCGCGGCGCTTGGACTTCCGGGTTTTGCGACGTGCAACGCTAGCGTATTTCTTAGCGATGCGTTCGAGTAAGGCCTGCACTGCGGAAAGATCTTCACGAGGGAAATAGCGAAAATCCTTGTGGTGATCGATCTCTTGAGTTGAATATCCCTCGGTCTCGGCCGGATCCTGAAAATCGTCGCTATTTACCGGCTCATCGACTGCAATGCGACGCTTTACAATCAACGATTGCTTATCGGGCGAATCATCTCGCGCACTACTTTCTTCGACAAGTGGATTCAAATAAGACTGCACCAGCGCGTCGAACAGCAGCTTTAATCGATACCAGTCTTCTCGACGACTAACTAATGTTAATCGATAAATAGTCAGTAATTTTTCGTGTCGTGTTGCTTGCAGGGCTAAGACTGATCGAGTGCACGCAATAGTTTGTAGCGTCCCAAGCGCGACTTCATTTTCTCTCAACACGCGGAATAGGTGGAATGAGAAATCGACGCTCGTCTCGACACCATCAAACTCGTCGGTCATTTCCCCGCCGGGCCGTTGATTGCATCTAACAACGGTTTAAGCGTTTCTTCTTTCACTTTCTTAATATCCCGGCGGTCTTTGAGTAAGCATCCAAGCGTATTTTCTACTGAACGACGATCCACGGCCGTCGCCCGAGTCGCGTGCAACGCCGCCGACCAATCAACCGCTTCCGACAGACCTGGTTTTTTGTTTAGCTCCTGCTCCCTTAGGGCCTGAACAAAACGCGTTGCTTGGGCCGCGAGCGCGCCGTCTAATTGCGGCACTTTCAGTTGAATAACTTCGAGTTCTTTCTCGTAGCTCGGGTACTCCATCCACAAATACAAACAGCGGCGACGCAATGCGTCACTGAGCTCTCGTGTTCGATTCGATGTCAGAATAATGTAGGGACTATGTTTCGCTGTTATCGAGCCGAGCTCGGGGATGGTTAATTGATTTTCGGCCAATGTCTCGAGCAGTAACGCTTCGAACTCTTCATCTGCGCGATCGATTTCGTCTAGCAATAACACGACACGCTTGTCTGCCATTAACGCCTTGGAAATCGGCCGATAAGACAAATACTCTTCGCTGTAGAAATCGGTAATACCGAGATCCGTATCGTTCTTTAGTTCGTGTAGCCGCAGACTCAGAATTTGCTTTGGGTAGTTCCATTCGTACAACGCGGAATTGAAATCTAAGCCTTCATAGCATTGCAGACGGATCAGATCGGTATCCTTCAGTTTCGCAAGAACATGTGCGATTTCTGTTTTCCCGACACCCGCTTCGCCTTCTATCAAAATCGGCTTATTTAGTTCGTCGGCTAAAAACAGTGCCGTGGCGATCTCTTCATCGCCAACGTATCCGTGCTGCCGCAACGCTGCGACGAGATCTTTGTTTGCATCTGCCATTAGTGACCGCCTGAGTCGATCAGTAACAATCCGGTCATTGCCTAGGTACCGGCTGGTTCGCGTTGTTAATCAAATCGATCACTTGTTGCGGGCCGATTGGGGTCACCATCGGGACTAAGGTCCCCGCGTAATCACGCAGCGCGTCTGCCAGTGCGTTCGACAACGCGATATGGATTGACAGCATTGCGGCTTCTCCGGCGCCTTTAAATCCGCCCTCGGTATAGGGCGACGGTGTAACGATATGTGCGCATTCAATGTCCGGTAACGTCATCGCATTCGGGATCAAAAAGTCCATGAAGGAGGCGTTTTTTAGCTGACCACTGTCATCATAATCCAGGGATTCGAGTAAACCCATCCCGATCCCTTGCGCCGCTCCCCCGCGCATTTGGCCATCGACAATTTTCGGGTTAATCATATTGCCGCAATCTTCAACGGCGACAATTCGCGTGATGTCGATAATTCCGGTCTCTGGGTCGAGTTCTATCGCCACAGCATGCGAACCGTTGGCATAAGCTGCGGGTGGGTCATAGTGCCGCGTCGCACTCAATGTGGGTTCTATCTCATCTTCGTCCGGCCGGGCCAATCGGTCAAAGTACGTAATATACGCAATTTCGGCCACGCTCATGCTGCGATCAGGCGACCCTTTGACGTAAATTTTTCCTTCGTCAATCGTGAGATCTCGATCGTTGGCTTCCATGACGTGAGCCGCAATTTTAAGTAACTTGTTGCGCACATCGGTCGCGGCACGAATAACAGTGCCGCCGCCGATAACGGCGCTACGACTCGCAAACGTCCCCATGCCATATGCTCCGGTTGCGGTATCACCGTCGAGAACTTTTATGTCTTCGAACGGAACGCCCAAGGTTTCTGCCGCAACCTGCGCTAACGTTGTTTTCAAGCCCTGGCCGTGGCTGAACTGGCCGCTTTTAATCGTCACCTTGCCACTCGGATCCATCTCTACGGTGGTTGTATCGTGTAACGTTGCAGGAAACCCGCTCTCTGCTGCCGAACGACTACCCCAGTTCGTTTGTTCGACGAAAAACGCCACACCGATTCCGCGCAGTTTGCCGTTTGGCATCGCTCGAGGCGCAGTTTTTAACTGGGTGTAGTTTGAAAGCTCTAGACACTTATCCAATACTTTGTGGTAGTCCCCGCTGTCGTACGTTTGTTGTGTTGCGGTTGTATAGGGGAATTGATCCACTTTAATGAAGTTTTTCCGATATAGATCAACGATATCAAGCCCAAGTAGTCGAGCGGCTTTCGTGAGAACCATTTCGCGGGCGTAGCAACCTGCAGACCAACCTACGCCGCGATAGGCCCCGGTTGACATCTTATTCGTCAGACACACGACTGTTTCGAAACTAATCGTCGGAAACGTGAATGCGCCCGGAGCCCCGTTGTTCGCGGCCACAGATTCAATTAGACCAGACCATGGATACTGGGAGTAAGCGCCGGAGTCGCCGATGTTTTTCACCTTCATTGCGGTCATCGTTCCGTCGCTTTTGAATGCGATGTCCATGTAAATGGTGCACTGCTTGGCGTGCGAGGCGCTCAATAAATGTTCGCGACGGTCTTCGATCCACTTCACCGGTTGTTTAAACTCTTTTGCAAGCCACGGCAAAATGAACTCTTCCGGGAAAAAGTGCGCCTTTTGTCCGAATCCGCCACCGACGGTTGGTGCGACAACCCGAATAATTTGCTCCGGGATAGCTAAATTGGCTGCAATTGAGGTGCGTAGCGGATATGGCATTTGCGTCGACGACCACACCGTTAACGTGTCATCCCAGCCCCACGTCGCCATCACGCCGCGAGTTTCCATTGGTGCCGCGGAGGTACGACCCGTTGCGATTTTCTCGCTTACTACAAGATCTGCATCGGCGAACGCTTTGTCGACATCCCCATTACTGTAGGAATCGCTGTAGTAAATGTTGCTACCTAATTCTTCATGCAACAAAGTGGCATCGCTTTGCATCGCATCTTCGACGTTACTGTAAGCCGGCAGGCTTTCGTATTTCACTTCAATTAAATCGACAATGTCTTCCGCAATGTAGCGGTTTGGCGCGACCACAACAGCGATGATTTCTCCGACAAAGCGTACTTTGCCACTCGCGATAAACGGCATA
This sequence comes from Gammaproteobacteria bacterium, assembly GCA_963854885.1. GTDB lineage: Bacteria > Pseudomonadota > Gammaproteobacteria > UBA11873. Next base: position 3,610 of record CAWLAW010000275.1, read on the forward strand.
ACGACGGGTTGCAAGGTGCCGCGGGTGTTGGGGAAAAAAGTGGTCGCGCCGGCGCTAAACTCCTCCGAGGTTATTAAACGCAGACAATCCGGATGTTGCTTCGCGCGATCGAGCTTAATATCAACGAGCCGCGCGTGCGCATGTGTGGAGCGCAGAAACGCAACTTCTAAGGTACCGGGAATTTTTATGTCATCGACATATTTCGCTTGACCCATCAATATTTGCGGATCTTCAGTGCGTTTACGCGGGACCCCGATATGTTTCGTCACTCCGCTTAATGTAATCGGCTCTTTCATCAGTATTCCTCGCTTAAGCTTGACCGGAGTCGTCAGAAAGTGCGGCGGCGGCTGCCGCTACAACGGAGTCGACAATATCGTGGTAGCCCGTACATCGGCACAGATTGCCAGACAAGGCGTCGCGGATTTCGTCGCGACTCGGAGCCGGGTTGTCTTGCAAAAAGGCTTTCATGCTCATCAGAATGCCAGGCGTACAAAAGCCGCATTGCAGACCTTGGTGTTCCCAAAATGCATTTTGCAACACACTTAACTTACCGTTCTTATCGAGCGATTCGACCGTCTCTACCGGCCTACCTTCGGCCTGTACGGCGAAGGTAAGACAAGAGCGCACGGGGAGTCCATCCATTAACACCGTGCACGAACCGCAAATTCCCTGTTCGCAACCGACGTGGGTGCCCGTGAGGTCGAGATCATGGCGAATAAAATCCGACAATAAGGTTCGCGGTTCCACTTCTCGAACGTAGTCTGAACCGTTGACGTTAAGATTGACTTTTTGTTTTTTAATCATTACGCGCCCTCTGCAATTGCCGCCGCTTTCGCTCTGTCGCAAGCATCGGTGAGGGCTCTCACTGTGAGTACGCGAGCCACATTCCCTCGATATTCATCCGTCGCATGTACATCGCTCTCAGCGTCCACCACCTCGCCGACTAAGAACGACGCTTCCTCAATCAGATTTTTGCTGACATTTTTTCCGATTAGTGCCGCTTCAACTTCCTTAGCTCGCACCGGTGTCGCGGCGACGCCGAACAGAACAGTTCTGACGTAAGTGCAAGTACCCGCATCGTCAAGCGCAATAACTGCCGCGCTTCCTGCCATCGCGAAATCGCCGGCGCGTCGTGCGACTTCGTGCAAGCCCCAACCACTATGCGTTGGTGGTTCTTTGAATAGCACAGATGCCAATACCTCGTCGGTTTGCAAGGCAGTCGTCATATAAGTAATAAAAAAATCTTCAGCATCCATCGTGTGCTCGCCCGAAGCGCCAATAATTTTCAATTCCGCATCCAGTAGGACCGACATCGCCGGCAATTCAGACGCAGGATCGGCGTTAACAATACTGCCGCCGACCGTACCTTTATTTCTAATCTGAAAATGCGCAATGTTCTCGATTGCAGCGGCAAGAACGGGTAATT
>CAWLAW010000276.1:0-5034 GCA_963854885.1 Gammaproteobacteria bacterium
TACCGCCGCCGCCGGACTAGGCGATCTGGCGCTTGCCGATATTGCCAATACGACAGCGGGTTTGCACTGGGAAGCGGCGCCAGCAACATCCAGTGAGCAACTACTCGTGCGGCTGAATACTGGCGAAATAGACTATGCAGTGATCCCTTCGGTAGACTTTGATTTATTGCGCCTGAAATACCCGCATCTCAACGTCGGATTTGACGTCGGCCAGATGCATGCCGCCGCCTGGGCGTTATCGAACCGCTGGGATCCGAGTGTGGATAAATTCATGAGCGATTTTTTCCTCGAAATTGGCTCAAACGGAACCCGGTCGGAACTATGGCGCCGCTATTACGGCCATCTAGTATCGTTTGATTTCGTCGATGCCCGAGCCTTTTTGCGCGCTTATAGCGAACGGCTGCCCACGTTTCGGCACATGTTCATTGAATCGGCTGGCAATGTCGGCATCGATTGGCGCTTCCTCACCGCGCTCGGCTACCAAGAGTCGCATTGGGATCCAGACGCTCGTTCCCCGACTGGCGTACGCGGTTTAATGATGCTGACTCGCGCGACCGCTCGGCGGTTAGGTGTGTCGAGGCTCGATCCAGGCGAAGCAATCGATGGCGGCGCCCGCTACATCGCCGATCTAGAATCGCGCTTAGCGCGATCGGTTGCGGACGATGAGCGCATGTGGTTTGCAATCGCAGCCTACAATGTTGGCCTGGGACATCTTGAGGACGCGCGAAAACTCACTCATCAGCGTGGCGGCGATCCCAATACATGGCGCGATGTGCGCCGCCATTTGCCACTTTTGGCGCGCCCAAACGTCGCGCGGACGACACGGTATGGGCGGGCTAGAGGCGGCGAAACCGTACATTTCGTGCGCAATATTCGCCGCTACTTCGATACGATCAGACTGTTGGAGCGCGTTGATCTTGAGACACCAAAGCGGCCGAAGAGGTTCGTCTGGTCGACGCTTCGTCTTCCTTAAAGTCTTATCGAAAGAGAATGCGCGAGAGTTCGGGATATTTTTGCCCGATTGGATGTCATAGATAGACAGGCGTGTTTGCAGTGCGTCGGGAAATATTTTCCGCTCCGAAATAATTTGACCACCATGCGTAAATGTTATTACACAGAACTTATTTACCGCGCCCTCGCCTGTTTATTCATGGCAAGTGCTACAGTTACATCTGCTTTCGCGAAAGATGACCTCAGTGACTTTGTGGGGATGCCTAGCGAAAAACTCGTACAAACGCTAGGTGAACCACTGTTACATAAACCCGATGAACTGTGGTACTCGCGTAAATCTCGGATCAGCAATCCCTGGCGAAACGCCCCAAGTGTCAACATTTCCAGAGGTACGAGCGGCGTCAGCGTCGGGAATGAGTACCAAGTGGTCGAGTTTGCCGATCTACCATGCGAAATCGTCGCCAAGATCGACGCTAGTGATCTCATCCAGTCGATCGAGAAAATCGGTCCCGGCTGCGCAGAATTTGTCTATCTGTTGCGCGTTCAAAACAGCGCAAAAAGCAATCCGCGATAAAGGTTGATCAATCGTTCCGGGTTTCGTGATCCCAGCCACAAATCTCAACGTCGAATCGTTCGCTAAACTCAAGCTTGTGGAGAAATTGCCGATGCTCAATCCGCAGGGTTTAGCCGCGCGTGCTCGCCCGCAATTTCTACTTAAGGAACTGAAACAATGGATACGATCGAAGCACTCGTTCACGGCGTTCAAGATCTCATACCGTTACCTAAATCCTATTTGAGAGTGCAAGAGTTGGTCAACGATCCCGAATCTTCAATTGATGATATTACGAAAGTAATTGTTAACGATACGGCTCTCACAAGCAGAATACTGCGCATCGCCAATAGCGGCTATTTGGGGCTCATTTCAAAAGTCGATACGATTGGTCGAGCCGTGCAGGTACTCGGGTTGAATCAGGTTCACGATCTGGCATTGGCGGACGCCGCGGTCGGTTCGCTGACAAAAATTTCAAGCACGGTGTTAGACGTTAACGATTTTTGGCGACGTAGCGTATATTGCGCAGTCGTTTCACGCCTCGTATCGAAACAACAAGGAATAGGCGCGCACGAGAGATTATTCGTGTCAGGTTTATTGCACGATACTGGGCACCTACTCCTGGCGTATCGGATCCCCGAACAATTCGAGGCGATGCGCAGAAAAGCGGTGGAATCGGCGACACCAATGTTTGCTATTGAACGTGAAGATTTAGGCTTCGACTATGCGGACCTTGGCGCCGCACTGTTAGCGAACTGGAAATTACCCGAAGCGATCGTTAAGCCAGTAAGTTTGCACACAAGGGATCTGGCGAATATCGATTCCGACCTCCGACGCGAAACATCGGTACTGCACATCGGTGCCACCATTTGCCGAGCCGCCATGTGGCGATCGGAGTTGGATGAGCCCGTTCCAGATTTCGACCCGCTGGCTTTGCAAATAAACAATATTGACAGCCATAGTACCGAAAGCCTTATGAACGAAGCCGACGAGGCGGTTATTGAAGCGATGACACTACTATTACCAAAATCCGCGCAATTAGGCGCCAAGCGAAAGACGGCAGCTTAATCTGACGACAATTCTCGGTGTGATTTAAACACCAAATCAGGCAATCCGATTCTTCGCGAAACTACCCGGTGCAGGCTCAAGCACGCCTAACTTACTGTCTCCGGGACGACGAGCCGCGACTTTTTCGCCGGCGAACTTGCTTACCCACGTCGACCATCGCGGCCACCAACTCCCATCATGCTGCTCGGTCGATGAAAACCACTCCTCAACACGAAGGTTCGATACCTCGGGGCCAGTGAAATGACCGTATGCTCGCGGGCCCGGCGGATTTATGATCCCCGCAATATGTCCCGATTTGGATAACACAAAGGTCACCGGCCCTGAAAACAATTGAGCGCCAAGATAAGTCGATTTCCAAGGTGCAATATGATCTTCTGCTGCAGAGACGAAATACGCTGGCGTTACAACGCTGGATAAATCGATCGCGACCTCTCCGACTTTAACCCCGCCTGGTTCTCGAAAAGCGTTTTCGAGATACATTTTGCGCAGATACGTACTGTGCATTTTCGCCGGCATGCGGGTTGCATCGCTATTCCAATACAACAGATCAAACGGAACGGGCTCTTTGCCTAATAGGTAATTGTTAATCACGAACGACCATATCAAGTCGCTTGATCGAAGCATGTTAAACGTTGACGCCATCTCTGCGCCGTCCAAATAACCTCTCTCGTTCATTGTCTGCTCGAGACTTTGAACCTGTGCTTCGTCTATGAAAACACCAAGGTCGCCGGGTTCTGAAAAATCCAACATCGAGGCCAGCAATGTCGCGGAATTTACGCGCTTGTCACCAGTAGCCTGCAAATAAGCCAAAGTTGCGCCAAGTAAAGTACCCCCAAGGCAATACCCGATCGCATTGACTTGCGTATTACCTGTTGCTTTTTCGATCGCGTCGAGCGCGGCTAGCGGTCCATCGAAAACGTAATCCTCAAAGTCTTTTTCCGCAAGCGTCTCGTCCGGATTTACCCACGAGATAACGAATACCGTGTGGCCCTCGCTCACTGATGAGCGAATAAAGGAATTTTTTTCCTGCAAATCGAGTACATAATATTTATTGATCCACGGCGGCACGATCAGCAACGGACATTCAAAAGCTTCCGCAGTCGTCGGTTCGTATTGAATCAGCTGCATGAGATCATTTTGAAAAACAACTTTGCCCGGACTCATCGCGACATTAACCCCAAGTTCGAATGCATCCGGGTCGACCATTTTCGTTCGAACGCTACCGTCGACGGGATCGATATCGCTTAAGAAACTTTCGAGACCTTTGAGTAAATTTTTTCCGCCGGATTCGATAGTCGTGCGTACGACTTCCGGATTCGTGAGGATAAAATTACTCGGTGCTACCGCATCGACAAATTGTTTAGTGAAGAAGGCGATTTTTTGCGCGGTCTTATCGTCGATATCGTCGGTGTCTTCAACGCTTGTCATGATCGCGCTCGAGGCGACGAGGTAGGATTGCTTAATATAGGCGAAAAATGGGTTGTTCTCCCAGTCCGCATCTTTGAACCGGCGGTCGCCTGATTGCGCAGTTATCACCGGGGATGTGTCCAAGCCCATGAATGCTTGCGCACTTTGCTGCAATACAGAAACATACGATTGCCAGGCGTTATATTGCAACGTGAGGATTTTCGTCGGGTCGTAGGCCCAACTTGACATCAATTCGATAAATGCCGGAGCCAGCCCGAACGGATCGGATTCTGGGTCGCCATCGAAACCGTGCTCGCGCATATAGCTCTGCATCAATTCGTGGCTTTTAGCGGCGACGTTCGTGACGGCGCTTGCGAGCTCGTTGGGATCTGGAAAGGGAAATGGTGTGCTCGGATCAGTCACTCGACTGCCCTCCTCGTTGTGATTCGCTCGCGGTATTTGACCGTCGTCCGTAAAGCGAGGCGCGGCAAATTGGGCGCCGCGCGCGCGTTACGGCAAACGGCTAGTTCAGCAAGGCGGGATTATGCCCGCAACTAATGTTGCAACGCAACAATTAACATCAACGAGCGTATAATCTTGGGACCGACGAATGACTACAAGCGCGAGTCCATTGTCATGAGGCCGATCAGATACCGTTATTTTGTTTTCTTCGGCATATAAAGATCGGTGATCGTCCCCGCGTAAGCTTCCGCAGCCATCGCCACGGTCTCGGATAGGGTCGGATGCGGGTGGATGGTGAGGCTAATATCATCGGCGTCACAACCCATCTCTATGGCAAGGGCCGCTTCGGCGATGAGATCGCCCGCATTTGGACCCACAATTCCGGCGCCGATCACCCGGCCGTCGTCCGGGTTAAACAACAGTTTAGTGATGCCTTCGTTGCGACCAAGGGTAAGAGAGCGGCCATTCGCCGCCCAGGGGAAAGCCCCTTTCTCGTAAGCGATGTCGTTCGCCTTTGCTTCGCTTTCTGTTACCCCGACCCACGCGACTTCTGGATCGGTATACGCAACCGAAGGAATGACGTTCGCATTGAATGC
>CAWLAW010000277.1:0-5022 GCA_963854885.1 Gammaproteobacteria bacterium
ATGCGCCGGATGGGGGCGCAATAGTTCCATCAACATACCTCGAAATGGCGCAATTCCGGTGCCCGTGGCCAAGAATAAATAGTCGTGCTTATCTCGCTCAATCGGTAAGAGAAAACGTTGCCCATTCGGACCTGTTAGCGCAACTTTATCTCCTGGATAGAGATCACAGAGGTAGTTACTACAAACACCAAGAAACAATGCTTTGCGGTCCCCGTCATTGTTTCTCTGCGGTTTGAATTCGTCGATAAGACGTTTGGGGGTCGTAGAAATGTACGTCGGATGGCCTATCTCCCCGAACCCGGGACTCGCCAAGGAATACAGTCTGAGTTTGTGTGGCCTCCCATGTTTATCAGTTCCAGGAGCGACAACCCCGAAAGATTGCCCGACAGCAAACTGCCCTTCGAGAAGTGTGCCACGAATATCGAGAACAAGATGCTTGACGAAACTTGCCGATTTTCCGGCAGTACATAATTCGTTTGATACGACGATTGCTTGAACCGGTGCGGATTTTCGCACTAAGTTCATCTTGACCTCCGGAAACAAAGGTCCGTTCTTAAGGTCTGTCATCAATTACAACTTCATCTTCGGCCGAATTAAATGCGATTCACCCGATCAAAATTATCTAGCGAGTCTCTCGCCAAGTGCTTTGAGTAATGACGCGCCGTCACCTGACCATGCGGAACCATGCATACAGGCGAGGATATCGGGTTGCATCGCGGACAATTTCTCAACTGACTCGTTGGCGTGTCGCGTATGCGAGAAGTAGTCCATCTCCGCGCGCATTATTTCACTTGGTTCCAGTACGTCGTTGGTCGTGAGCGGTTCGTGTTCAATCCCGCCTTGGGTAAATAAGTCCCCACAGAATAATGTCTTTGTTGTTTGTTCGAATAAATGGCCACATTCCCAACCATGCGGGAAATGCGGCGTATCGATCCATTGCACGCGATGCTCGCCAAGCGACAAAACTTCACCGTCTGCAAGTGCTCGCGCCGGTCGAATAGCGACGTCGTCGACGCTAACCATCTTCGCCACCTCACTACACAATGGCTCGGCATTCGGCGCGATGCTGAGAAAATCGTTCAGCGAGCCACATTCATCGGCTTCGTAGTGAGAAAATCCAATATAGCGTAACGAATCTAGCTCAATAACGGTTCCGATCGCCTCGCAAACCAAGGGAAACAATTTTCGCAGTCCGGTGTGATAGAGCAGCGGCACTTCGTCATTAATGAGATATTGGTTGAATGTGAAGCCTCCGGTCATTAACTCTGGCGGGATAGGGGTACTTATCCGAAATATCCCTGAGCTAATTTCGTCTATCGTGGTGCCGCTTTCACTATTAGTGATCATTTAATGTCTCCGTCTCGAAGGTGTGCAAATCCGCGCCTCCACTGTCAAAATATCTCCGTCACGACTTCCAAAGCGGGGCGACGGACGATGCTCATTATCGATCGCGACAACTTTTAGTGACACCGATATTTTTCAGTCCTGTCGATGCACTCGACCGTCAATCGCGAGGGCCACTGTCTTTACTCCAAGCGCGCGAGCGATCGGTCCGATTCCGCTTTTTTTGGGCGTCGTAGCAGGAAATGTCATTGGTGGTGAATCACGTAGGAGCGGCATTAACTTAATACGCGGTCCGAACTGGACGGTCGAAGTGAACAGATAGTTCGAAAGTTTCGCCGCGATCGGCATGCCTATCGGCGCTAGGATACGGACCCCGTGTCTGACTCAGGCTCGTTTTGAAACTGCTGATGGATCTCAACTAAACCCGGGATCAAAATCAAACTCCAAGCAACAATTGCCACCACGACCCAGGTAGCCGGCAACGCAAGTATCGCCACGCACCAAGCGGCGGCGAATGCGTAGACTCTGCGCATCATTTTTCCCGTGTTCGCAGACGGCGTATCATCCGGCCGTCCAAGCGGAAATGCTTTCGGTCGCACAAACCAACCATGAGCGAACAGAATTAATAGAAATCGTCCCCACGACAAATCCGTTGCGCCCAACTCGGGCGATTCGTCGTAACCCGGCACCTTGCCGCTGTCGAGCGCTGAGCGCATTTTTTCCCAAGTGTATGCAGCAGCGGGGCGAGCGCCAGCTCCACTCATATTGTTTCGCGATGGGCGACAGCGCCAACGATAGAGCACTTGTCCATCATTAGTTAACGCCAACACGCCAGGTTGGTAATATCCTTTTGGGTGCGATGCCCACTTTCTATCGCGCAAGTGCCCACAATTTTCGTTAGCGAAGATCTCAATCAATCCGCGTTCGCGACATTCATCCAGGATTTCATGGTGCGGATCACCGACGGCGGGAAATCCGATTTCCCAATCCTCTTCAGCCTCTGTCGCAAGATTTTGCGGTTCACTCGTGATGGCAAAGATTTCGCCACCGGCTTGCCGGATCTCCTCTAAGACGCCTGACTTCGCATAGCTTCGTAACTCGAAGCGGCATGGGGGTCACCACCGACCGCGATAAAATAGAATTAATACGAATTTAAAATTCGCCATTTGATCGTCAAGCCATGACCGTCGAACACCAGCTGGCGGGTCGAGGAGTGCCGGAATACCGGCGTCTTCGACAGTTACCAGGGAGAATTTGTAACTTCGCCCATGCGCGGTTACGTGGACTTGTTCGCGAGCACAGATGTCGCCGTCGCAGAGCACCAACCCGAGTTCCAATTCGCGATTGGCACCATCGAGAGATTGAGCAGGTCCATCAACCAAGCCAGTTAGCTCGTAGCTCGTTCCTCGATGTTGATTTATCCAATCGACGGCGGCTTCAGCCGGGGGAATTAACTGCAGCGGAATATCTTCACGGAGTTGCACGGTGAGCCCCTTATTTAATTACGCTATGGTTTGAGTTTCGCTCGGCACCTGCACCGAGTTCCTGTTGTTCATTCAATAGTTCGCGCCGTGTCCCGCTAACGCTCAATAGCTGCGTTTCGCGATAGCGCGAAACCTCGTCGGCGGTAAATCGTTTGAAATCGGCTGCCACGTGCGCTGAGTCAAATTCCGGTAATAACCAGTTGAGGACGTCGGCGAGTTCACGATTATCGAGATCAGACTGTGATGCGCCGGGCACCTGTACGAGGTAGGCGCGACCCGCGTCACTATTTAAGAATCGACCAATCTGTCCTTGCATGCTTGGCACCAGCCCAGGGTGCCCGATTCCGCCCGGTAGGTGACACCCCTGGCAGTGCAGCATATAGTTGATTTGCGGCGGATTTTTTTCACCGGCGAGCGCGCCCGGCGACAGCAATAGTAGCGAAATCAAGCCTAAGGCAGACCGGCTCATGGCAAAATATTCGCGGACGATTTGCGGCTAGCGCAACGCCTCCGTAGCCACGCCAATAACGACCCCAGTCGAGCAGTGATACGCGTTACTCTTTGTGCCAAGACACCAGTTTATGTCGTTGTCCAAAGTTGGACGATGAACCGGTGAATCGCCTTCATTCGTATTGCAAAAGCATCGCCCACAACCACTCTTCCCGCAGCAATCGTTATAGGATATTACGTAATCCTTACCATCTGCGGGATTGCGACAAGTGCCAATCCACGTCACTGGGGACGGCTCAGTGCCGGGCGGACACGAATTTTGAGAACCGCCGCAGCACGAACAAAGATAACCGTCCATTGAACAATAGCGCCAGTAATCGCATGTTTGCGGATTACCGGGATCACCTTCAATGCCTGATTCATTGGGTGCCGGGGCGCGCGATGATGCCGCACGGGCGACAGGTAACGCAGGAATTGCAGCGGCGCCAACCAAAACTGCGCCGAAATTAGAGAGAAAGCTGCGCCGCCCTGTATGCCGAGCAACTTTTCTTACACCGCGTTCCGATAGATAGTCAAACCAGCCCATTGTCACCACCCTTATTGCTAATTGGCATCACGCCACATCCTGTTGGCGTTTTTGCATAAACTCTTGAATTGAAGCTACACCATGCTCCATGGCCGCAAATAGACTTTCAAGGTGTTCACGATTGTTCGTTAGGCCCTTAGCCCGCAATACACCTTTTTCGTCCAACAACACGGCAAATGGTAGCTTTTCAACTTGATACGTCATTCCCAATTCGGTCGACAAAATGAATGGGAACTCGCCGAGTTCTTTCTTCTCAACAAATGCCCGTTGCGCATGCGGTTCGCCGTCACTGGCGAAAACCACGTCCAGCCATTTCGATTCACTGCGATGAATCGATTTCAATACGGGAATAAGCGTGTTGCAAATCGGGCACGTCGGGGAGAGAAAAAACAGCAGCGTACTTTTCTTTGACGCCGGCACCCCACCGAGTGTAATTGCGTCACCGCTAAGCGTCTCAAGCTCAAATTCTGGCGCTACCTCACCGACTTCGGGGCCTTGGGAAATCATTAACGCGCCGGCTGGGGCAATGCGTTCGTAGAGCACGCCAACTTGCCGTGCTAGCGCCAACACCGTTAATCCAAGCCCAATAACTAATACCCAAAGAATGATGTTCGATACGATTAAACTGTTTTCCATCACCCTGCTTCCATTATCGAATCGAGCGCGTCGAGTCGCGGCGCGTTAGCCATGAGTTGGTTGATCGCCGCGTACAGTGACATTGCTGCGAGCAAGGCCAGACCAATTAGAAACCAATCTTGCAGGTGTAATCCACGCACACTGGACGGCGCAGCGCCGAGCAATGCCAGGATGGCCAAACCCGTGTTGCGCGCTAGTAGCCAACCGCTAAGTAACTGACGCGTGGCTGGGCCCGTACAGCCGCAATCGATATCTCGACGACCGCGAATCAGGTTGAGCCCTATTGCAGAACCGTAGCAGAACAATAATAAAGCCGCTGCTAGCATCGCCCAAGCAGCACTCGCCGCCGAAAACGCGCCAATTCCAATAAGCAATTCCATGCCGACCACGATCATCGCAGATAAGCTAATGAGCGGTTCCGGTACCAGTTTATATTCAGCCAAGGTCACCTGAAACACCGCAAAATTTGTCGCTTTGGCAAAACACGCAAATAGAAACAATAGCCCAATCGAAAAATTGGCG
>CAWLAW010000278.1:0-5001 GCA_963854885.1 Gammaproteobacteria bacterium
CGCCGCATAATGTGACAACGCGGTAAGGCAGTTCGAGCTTCTGCAATATCGATTCAGCGTGACCGGTTAATTGTTCTAGGACGTCGTAGGATTCCTCGGGTCGTACTAACTGCACCATTTCGACCTTGTCGAACTGGTGCTGTCGAATCATGCCGCGCGTGTCTTTGCCATAGGACCCGGCCTCGCTGCGAAAGCAAGGCGAATGGCACACATATTTCGTCGGTAAATTCGTCTCTTCGAATATTTTATTTTGCGCGAGATTGGTAACGGGTACTTCGGCTGTCGGGATTAAATACAAGCCTTGATCGACAGCAAATAAATCCTCCTTGAACTTGGGCAACTGGCCGGTTCCGCGCATGGTCGTTTCGTTGACTAAATACGGCACATACACTTCGCGATAGCCGTGCTCATTGATGTGCACATCCAACATAAATTGCGCTAGCGCCCGCTGCAGGCGAGCGATACCGCCGGACAAAACAACGAACCGGGAACTCGCAAGCGTAACCCCGGCTTCGAAATCCATGCCGCTATGTAGGGCGCCTAAATCGACGTGATCGCGCGGCTCGAAATCAAATTTACGCGGGTCGCCGCAGCGCCGTATTTCTACGTTATCTTCCGCACGGCTACCGCTTGGCACGGAATCATGCGGAACGTTCGGTAAGCGATCGAAAAAATCGGCTAGTTGATCTTGAATGCCCTCAAGCGTCGCTTGATTTGACTTTAGTTGATCCCCCAGTTCGGCAACTGCCTCAAGTAAGGGGGCAATATCCTCACCGCGACCTTTTGCAGCACCAATAGATTTACTTTGCGAATTTCGTTCAGCTTGTAGTTGCTCGGTTGTTACTTGCAGCGTTTTGCGTTGTGCTTCGAGGTCTCGATAGGCACTGAAGTCTATCGACTGATTACGACGTTTCAACGCCGCCTCCACAGTCTCAAGATGGCTACGCAACAAACTGGGATCTAGCATAATTTTCGTCTAATTCTCATCGAGATTAATTGGCATCGCAGTAAACTAAAAAATCGAGCACTCGATTATACGCGCCACACTATGTAATCGGTTGTCGGCGATCCGTTCTCAAAGTTGCCCACGTGCGAGGGTTAGCCCCGCTGAGCAAGCTATCAGACAGGTTAGAACACTGAGCGAAACATTTAAGGCTGCCTTGAGCAGGTGACCGCCCTCTATTAACAGCACGGTTTCAATCGAAAACGTTGAAAAAGTGGTAAACGCGCCTAACAACCCGACAATCAGCAAAGCGCGATAAGAACCGAGTTCTGCACTAGAGTGAGATATAACGACGTAAAGCGCGCCGATCGAAAACGAGCCAATGACGTTGACGAACAACGTGCCGTATGGAAAGCCCGGGCCTGTCAAACTGTGGATCCCAAGCGATGCACCGTAGCGTGCAAGCGCGCCAATCGCACCGCCTAAGGCAATTGGAATCAATGTTTTTATCATCAAATTTCCGCTCTCAGCAACGCAGTTTTATTACTCAAACCGTTCAATCTTCCGAACTTCGCAGGCGATTCAGCTTCTGCGAAATCTTAACTTCCAGGCCCCGATCGACCGGATGATAAAACGTCCGTTCTCCAAGTTCATCGGGAAAATATTGTTGTCCGCTCGATACGCCGCCTGGTTCATCGTGATCATAACGATAGGATTTACCGTGGCCCATATCTTTGGCGAGGTCCGTCGGTGCATTTCGAATGTGGATGGGGACGCCTAATGATCCCGATTGCTTCACCACCTCACGGACGTCGTTGAACGCTTTATACACAGCATTGCTTTTCGCCGCGCAGGCGCAAAATACAATCGCTTGCGCAATTGCCAACTCCCCTTCCGGCGAGCCCAAACGCTCGAAAGCCGACCACGCGTCCAGCGTAATGCTCAACGCACGCGGATCGGCATTGCCGATATCCTCACTTGCGATGCGCAGGACGCGCCTTGCCAGATAGGCCGGATCGCAGCCGCCGTCTAACATGCGTGAAAACCAATACAGGGCCGCGTCCGGGTTGGAGCCACGAACAGACTTGTGGAAGGCCGATATTTGATCGTAAAAATCATCACCACCTTTGTCGAAGCGGCGCGTGGAACCGCCTTCGATCGTCGCGCGGATTACCTCCTCGTCGATCACGTTTTCGTCTGCCAGAGCAACACTGATTTCGAGTAAATTTAGCGCCCGGCGCGCGTCGCCATCGGCGCAGCGTGCGAGCAATTCGCGCGCGCCATCGGTCATGTCGATAGTAGCAGCGTCCACGGCCCGATCGATTACTGACCGAATTGCCAGTTCCGGCAGTGGTTTCAACACATACACGCGCAACCGAGACAACAGTGCGTTGTTTAACTCGAAGGCCGGGTTTTCAGTCGTAGCGCCAATAAAGGTGATTGTGCCGTCTTCAATGTGCGGCAAAAATGCGTCTTGCTGGGCTTTGTTAAATCGATGAACTTCATCAACGAATACAATTGTCTGCCGCTCTTTTTCGGCGCGCGCCTGGCGTGCGTTCGCCACTGCTGCGCGGATTTCTTTGACGCCATCTAGAACCGCAGAAATCGACTCTAAGTTCGCCTCGGCGTTGTCTGCGATTAATCGCGCGATGGTTGTCTTGCCGCTCCCTGGTGGACCCCACAGAACCATTGAGTGTAACGTCTCCCCGAGCAACACGCGGCGCAATGGTTTGCCTTGTTGAAGGAGTTGCTCCTGACCCACGATCTCGTCAAGAGAGCGTGGGCGAAGGCGGTCAGCCAGTGGTCGATCGTTGGACATGGTACAAACTGTAGCGGATTGAAATGTCGCGCGACACGCTAATTACCGGTTCCGCGCATCACATCGACTCCCACCGGGGGAGTAAACGAAAACTCGTCGGCCGAAATATCGATATTGCGTAATGTCGCCGCGAAATGGATTACCGTGAGCTGGTTGAGGTTGTCCTTTAAGCGCATCGCCTTGAATCCATCATCGTCGAATCCAATATCGATCGCGTTATATTGGGTTTCTTGTTTTCGCGGGGTCAGGGATATCCAAATCATACCGTCATCGTCGCGATGTTCAACGAGCGAGTAGTGCCGATCGATATCCATTTCACCGACCAATAATTCAGCCGGCGACCCGGTGGCGGTGTCCGCGAACGGATTGACGGTGACTTGTTCCAGATCGGCATCGTATACCCACAACGTTTGAGCGTCGGTAACAATCAGCTGGTTATACGGTGAGCGGTATTCCCAACGGAATTTCCCCGGACGTGATATGGCAACGCGGCCTGCGGATGTCTCGATCAATTCGCCATATTCGTCGAATAGCTGTTGCTCAAATTGCGCGGTTAAAGTCGTCAATCCGTCGAGAAATTTCTGTAGCCGCTGGCGACCGTTAGCAGACTCCTCAGCCCATGCATTGGTAGCGGCTAGAAGTAGGAAAACGGCAATTGCGATAAAACGTAATACGTCCAAATGGCTACAATTAATCTTTAGGTGGTGGGGGCGCTAATACTTCGCGCGAACCATTAGATTGTAACTCACCCACGACTCCAGCGCGCTCCATCTCTTCGACCATTCGCGCAGCTCGGTTATAGCCAATTTTAAGCCGGCGCTGAATGCCGGATATCGATGCGCGTCGAGATTCTGTGACGATACTGACGGCTTTGTCGTACAGCTCATCCATCTCTTCGGCATCTTCGTCATCAAGACCGAGCAACCCCGCTTCTGACCCGTCGCTCGGACCGGACAAAATATCTTCGATATATTCAGGTGTACCGCTGAGTTTCAATTTGCTCACAACCTTGTGAACTTCTTCATCGGATACAAACGCACCGTGAACCCGTAACGGTATCGCCGTGCCCGGCGGTAGATACAACATATCGCCGTGCCCGAGTAACGTTTCTGCGCCCATTTGATCCAAAATCGTTCGCGAATCTACCCGCGACGACACTTGGAACGCAATTCGCGACGGTATGTTTGCTTTAATCAATCCGGTGATCACATCGACCGAGGGCCGTTGCGTTGCGAGTATCAGGTGGATACCGGCGGCGCGGGCTTTCTGCGCTAAGCGCGCGATTAATTCTTCGACTTTTTTACCGACCGTCATCATCATGTCGGCCAGTTCGTCGACTATCACGACGATATAAGGTAACGACGCCAAGGTCGGGATCTCTTCGTCTTCGAGAATGGTTTTAAACAGCGGGTCGCTAATTGGGGTCCCGGCTTTGATTGCGTCCTCAACTTTTCGGTTATAACCACTGATGTTTCGCACGCCAAGCGCTGCCATTAACCGATAGCGGCGCTCCATTTCGGCGACGCACCAACGTAACGCGTTGGCCGCTTCTTTCATGTCAGTAACAACCGGCGCCAATAGTGCGGGTATCCCCTCGTAGACCGACAATTCCAACATTTTCGGGTCAATCATAATCAAGCGTACGTCGGTCGGCGTCGATTTGTACAAGAGGCTCAAAATCATTGCATTCAAAGCGACCGATTTACCCGCTCCGGTCGTACCTGCGACGAGTAAATGCGGCATGCGGCCTAAATCGACGACTGCCGGCTTGCCGCCAATATCCTTGCCGAGAGCCAAGGTTAAATTGGAATTACTCGAATCGTATTCTTTTGAATTGAGGATCTCACCCAGACTGACAATTTCGCGTTGTTCGTTAGGGATCTCGAGTCCAATCACCGACTTCCCTGGAATGACCTCGACGACTCTCACGCTAATAGTCGACAGTGAGCGCGCCAGATCTTTCGACAAATTTGTGATTCGACTCGCCTTAACGCCAGGTGCAGGCATTAATTCAAAGCGGGTTATGACAGGGCCGGGATGCACCGCGACCACCTCGACATCAATGCCAAAATCCTTGAGCTTCAATTCAACCTGTCGCGACATCGCTTCAAGTGCACTTTTTGAATATCCGCCGACGCTGGCGACCGGCTCATCGAGCAGATTGAGCGGCGGTAACGAAGAATTGGACGGCTCCTTGAACAGGATTGTCTGTTTTTCTTTTTCTACCCGATCGCCGCTC
>CAWLAW010000279.1:0-5000 GCA_963854885.1 Gammaproteobacteria bacterium
ACAGAGCCGGAAATGATGTGGCTCAAACGCGGTGAAGACGGCAAACCAGACGGCGGTTTTTCTAAGCCGTTTTGCTACCACATCGATCAATTCGAATCCTTGCGTCCGGTATTCATGAAAGTGCTCGAGTACAGCCAAGCAATGGGCCTCGACATGATTCAAGGCGATCACGAAGATGCGCCTGGGCAACTGGAATTGAACTGGCAGTTTGATGATGTCGTACGAAATGCCGATCGATTGTCAACGTATCGACAAATCTGTGCGCAAGTTGCACGAGAAAATAATCTCATTGCCTGCTTTATGACGAAGCCGTTCATGGGCGTATCGGCGTCCGGCTGTCATCACAATATTTCTTTATGGCGTGGCGGATCGGAACGCGTAAACGCGCTACATAATGATCCCATGCCTGGGATGGATGAGGTTTTCACTTACCTTGAAGGCGGGGAAAACACGTTCATGCCAGATACAGACGATGTACAGCTACCGGGCAAAATTGGCTTGCAGGCGGTCGGCGGGATCGTTAAGCATTTGGATGCACTCACGGCAATTGGTTGTTCGACCGTGAATTCCTACCGACGGCTCTGGGATGTTGGTTTTTGGGCACCGGTGTTCGCTGATTGGGGTTTTCAGAATCGCACAACCGGTTTACGCATCTCCGCCCCTGGCCGATTCGAATACCGAGCGGTTGATTCAATGGTGAACCCGTACCTACTTGGCGCGGCGTTATTAAAGTCCTTCGAGGACGGCATCGACAACGACATCGATCCCGGCGAGCCGGAAAACCGAAATATTTATCAGGCGATGGAAGAAGGCAAGGAAGTCAAACGACTGCCCATGTCGCTCGGCGATGCCTTGCAACGATTGGCGGACGATGAGGTCATCAAATCCGCGATGCCGGACGAAATGTACAAAGTATTTCACTGGTACAAAAACGACGAATGGGAAAAGTTTATGGCGACGGTCACGGATTGGGATGTCGAAACGTATATGGATTGCTTGCCTTAGGCTGGCTCGGACTTGAGGGAAACACTATGTGCGGAATCGCAGGACTCATTCATCGCGGCAGCACCGATAACATCGGTGAGGAAATGACCGCCATGCTACAAGCGATGAAACATCGCGGGCCGGATTCGACCGGCTTCGCGCTGTACAACGAAGGTCGCTCGAAAACTAAATATGTTATGCGCTTTAAAGTGGCCGAGGGCGCCGAGGCGCGCTCTGGTTTTGAGATCCAAGCGCAAATGGCGGAACGGAAAAAGGCCGTTGATTCGCGTTTGAAAGAACTAGGGGTCGAAGTCGAAAAAAGAAAATCCGTTACCGAGTACGCGTTCCGCTATGAAATTAAGTTCGCCGGCGACCTACGAGAATTGGCCAGCTACGTAGAGGACATCGACAACGTTGAGATCCTTTCCATCGGACATGCTTTAGAACTGGTTAAAGACCTCGGCGACGCGACAGTCGTGGCAAAACAATACGGGCTGAGTAAATTTAAAGGCACGCACGCTATCGGGCATACCAGAATGGCAACGGAATCTGACGTTGACATACGTTCCGCTCATCCCTACTGGGCATATCCTTTTTCCGACGTTGCTGTCGTGCACAACGGTCAATTAACCAACTATTGGACGATGCGCCGAGCAATGGAACGTCGCGGTCACCGTTTTACCTCCGACTGCGACTCAGAGCTCATCGCGGTCTACATCGCCGACGCAATTGACGGCGGCGAAGATCTTGAAACGGCAATGCGACGTTCGATAGATGAACTCGATGGCGTGTTCACGTATTTAATTGCAACTTCTGATCAACTCGGGATGGCGAAAGATGTGATGTCGGCAAAACCCATGGTGTTATATGAAAGCGATGACTTTGTCGGACTCGCCTCAGAAGAGATGGCGATCCGCAGTATCTTTCCGCATGAAATTGACACCTTTGACCCGTATGAAGGGGAGGTCCGCGTATGGCAAACCTAACCGAACATGCATCTCACGATATGGGGATGCACACCGAACAACTTGAAGGGCGTACACAGCAGCGATTTTTCTCCGCTACTGAAGGCGAAAATTTAACTCAGCCGTTTACTTACGAAGTCGATTTCGACCGCGCTACTGAATTTGACGCGCAAGATTTATCAACCGGTGAGATCAATAATAAATTGCGGCAGCTAATGAAGGACGGTTACGGATCGATCACGATGCGTAACCCAGGGGCGAAACATAGTCTTGCAGTCGGCATTTTGAACCGTTTAAACCTTGTGCTCGACGGTAGCCTCGGCTACTTCGGGTGCGGGCTATTGGATGGCCCGAACGTGCACATCACTGGGCGGGTTGGATGGTCGTGCGCCGAAAACATGATGGCGGGTACGGTTGTCATTGAAAAAAACGCCGGCTCCACGTTTGGAGCTGCGATTCGAGGAGGCGATTTAGTCTGTCGCGGTAGCGTTGGTGCGCGAACCGGCATTGATCAAAAAGGCGGCACGATTATTGTCGGCGGAGACACTGGTGCTTTTAGCGGATTCATGATGCAGCGCGGGCGTATGGTTGTGCTCGGCAACGCAGGCAAGAACCTGGGCGATTCGATGTATGACGGCACCTTGTATATCGGTGGAAAAATCGCCGATCTTGGGGTTGATGCGGTTGCCGAAGACATGACGCAGCTCGATATTGATTGGCTGACGGCGAAACTCGCTCTCTACGATATGTCCGCGCCAAACGGCATCGAAAACATGACTAAAATCGTATCCGGTAAACAGCTTTGGAATTACGACAACCTCGAGCCGAGCGAAAAGAAGCTCGTTTTATAACTTGTGCGGGGATTAAAAAATGTCTAGCGATGACGACAAATACGTACTGGGTAAAAGCCCAATTTTTACACCGGAAGTTATTAACGACATCCATGTTAAATCGGAACTCGGGCGCTATCGCATGCGCGGCTTTTCGATGTTTAAAAAAATTCCAAACTGGGACGATTTAACATTTCTCCCGGGGACCTTAACTCGGTTTGTGATCGAAGGTTATCGTGAGAAGTGCGAAACGAAAACGATTATCGGTCCGCGCTGCAAGCGCCCAATCGAGCTGGAAATCCCGATCTACATCACCGGCATGAGCTTTGGCGCGTTGTCGCACGAAGCTAAGACAGCGTTAGCACGCGGCGCCACTATGGCGGGCACGGCTACCTGTTCTGGCGAAGGCGGCATGATCCCAGACGAACGGCGTTTTTCTGAAAAATGGTTTTACCAATGCATCCAGTCGCGCTACGGATTCAACCCGCAGCATTTACGTTTGGCCGACGGCTGCGAGTTTTTTATAGGCCAAGGATGCAAGGTTGGACTTGGCGGACATCTAATGGGCCAAAAAGTCACCGATCAAGTGGCGGAAATGCGCTCACTACCGGCTGGGATTGATCAGCGTTCCCCAGCACGCCATCCCGATTGGTTGGGGCCGGACGACTTGGCGTTGAAGATCGAAGAGATCCGCGAAGTCACAAATTGGGAAATTCCGATCCAACTTAAACTCGGTGCAGCGCGCGTATACGATGATGTTCGGATGGCCGCGAAGTGCGATCCCGATTCGATATATATCGATGGCATGGAAGGTGGAACCGGGGCAGGCCCGCATCTCGCTGCAGAAGAAACCGGCGTCCCCGGAATCGCTGCTATTCGCCAGGCGCGCCAAGCGCTGGATGACGTCGGTAAAACTGGTGACATTACGTTAATTTACGCTGGCGGGATACGTAATGGTGGCGACGTCGCGAAGGCGCTTGCTCTTGGTGCTGACGCCGTCGCTATCGGACATTCGTCGATGATGGCGCTTAACTGCAACAAAGACATTCCCGAGGCAGATTACGAAAAGGAAATTGGCGTGAAAGCTGGGTTCTGCTATCACTGCCATACCGGTCGCTGCCCAGTCGGGGTTGCGACGCAAGATCCCGAGTTGCGTAAACGTTTAAATCCAGACGAAGCCGCAGAGCGTGTCTACAATTTTCTGCATTGCTTAGCCATCGAATGCCAAATGATGGCGCGAGCGTGCGGCAAAACGAATGTCCATTCTTTGGAGCCTGAAGATTTAGCTGCCTTAACCATGGAAGCATCGGCAATGGCGCAAGTTCCGCTGGCCGGTTCCCAACATACGGTCGGTCGGCCTGACATGACACGATTCTAGCGCGGACCTTAAAGCAGGAGATCACCCATGAGCGACAACATCGATCACTATTTAACCTCGGACGGCATTGATTCGGATCGGGAGAAGATGATTGGACAGACGATCGGCTATCGTTACGACGTTAATCTGGTCCCAGATTACAACCGACTCACGCCTTATCTGAAAAAATATATGGCCCATATGGGATGGCGCGATCTGAATTGGCTAGAGGATGTGCACATGGGTTACGAGGAAGGGCGAGCGGCAGTGTTCGATCGCAACATTAACGGCTGGGTAACCGTTCCCGAAGACATTCAACTACCCGATAAC
Organism: Gammaproteobacteria bacterium; assembly: GCA_963854885.1. GTDB lineage: Bacteria > Pseudomonadota > Gammaproteobacteria > UBA11873. The sequence continues at coordinate 4,467 of CAWLAW010000279.1, forward strand.
CAGCAAGACCGCGACATGATCGCGCGTGAATTACTGGTGAAATTTCAAATGTCGCCGAACCATCCACTGGTAGATTTACGCAGAGCCTACGGCAAGTTCGAGTAAAGCGATCCGAAGCGACGCAACGGCAATGTATCGTTTAGGGCTATTGGCGTGTGATTTTGTACCAGAGGAATTGCGCGACCGATTCGAAGATTACCCAGTGATGTTCGCATCCGCAATTGAAAGCGCGTCGGTTGAAGTGCAATGGCAGGTGTACCGAACCTATGCCGGCGAGATTCCGAGTTCGCCGGATGAGTGCGACGGCTACATCACCACGGGTTCGCGCAATGGCACATACGACGAACAAGCTTGGATCGCGGCGCTTGAAGATTTCATTCGACAACTCGTTGAAAGCCGGCAACCCTTAGTGGGCGTTTGTTTCGGGCACCAGATCATCGCCGAGGCGCTGGGCGGAAAAGTAGAGAAATCCGATCGCGGCTGGGGGATCGGAGTGCGGCGCTACGAGGTGCTTAACGGTTTGCAACGCAGGTG
>CAWLAW010000280.1:0-4984 GCA_963854885.1 Gammaproteobacteria bacterium
TTGCCTTTACCCTCGTCACCCCATTGAGTGCCGATTATTATGACGGACCTACCCACACTAACGTCCCCGTAATTCGTCCAATTCTTCGATTACCCAACTGTCGTTGCGCCGGATGAGCGTCGCATCGCAGCCCAATTCGCGAGCGCCCCCGCATTGTCCTTCAAGCTCTTGAATAACGACTCGCCCTTGAAGCCGAAGCTCGTTGATTTTGTCGAGCAAGTCGCCCTCACCGCCTGACGGCGCAAATATTTTCTCGCGGCTCGCCGGTAAATCCCGTCTTACACTGATCAGGTTCTTCAAATCTGTGCTGAAACCTGTTGCATCGCGTTGACGTCCAAATGCCTTACCGATGTTGTCATAGCGCCCGCCCCACGCGATTTGGCGTCCCTCGCCGGCCATGTACGCGGCAAACATCAGACCAGTGTGATATCGATAACCGCGCAGTTCCGCGAGGTCTACGTGCAATTCGATGTCCGGCACACGCACCAATATTAGGTTTATCAAGCCCTCTATTGCGTCGAGTGAATCCAATACCGTTGCCGACGCACCAGACAGTACTTTACGCGCCTGGGCAACAACGCCAACGCCGCCATTGAGTTGTAGTAAGCCACGCAGATGAGCTGCGCAGTCGGCGTCCACGTCGTTCTCTTGCAAACACTCTTTGACTTCGATATCGGACTTGCGAAGCAATGCGTCGAGCAATTTATCCGTCGCATCCGCATCAAGATTGGCCGCATCGATCAGCGCTTTGAAGAGCCCCATGTGACCAATTTCAACCGTCACGCCGTCGATTCCCGCAGACCGCAATACGTCACTCATGAGGCACACGACTTCCGCATCACTTTCGACGCCGCCGTGGCCATACAGCTCCGCGCCAACTTGCAGCGGATTACGCGAACCGGCGAAATTTTCCGCCCGGGTGTGTAATACGGGCCCTACATAACACAGACGTTGCGGTGCGTCGGTAGGTAAACGATGCGCATCAATTCGCGCAACTTGAGGAGTAATATCCGCGCGCACTCCCATTAGGCGGCCACTTAGTTGATCGGTGATCTTATATGTTTGTAAATCGAGATCTTCGCCATTGCCAGACTGAAGTGATTCGAGAAATTCGACTAACGGCGGAAGCACCAGCTCGTATCCCCAGCTGGAAAAAAGATCAAGAATATCGCGGCGTAATTGTTCCAACGGCTCGGCAAACGGCGGAAGGACTTCATCCACGCCGTCCGGCAACAGCCACCTTTCGCCACGCTTCATCAAATTACCTCACTAGGTACAAAACAACGAGGCCGGCCGACATGCTCCCAAGGCCAATTGAACGCATGGTTTTATCTTTCATTTGCATGGCGAGCATCAACGTGTTGCGGTATCGGTTAGGACTTAGAAACGGCAAAATACCTTCGAAAATGAACACCAAGGCCACGCCCACTAGAAAATCTTGCCACATTGGCGGGTACCCGATCGTTTGTCTTGCGGGCTTGGAACAGATTCCCGACTAGCGCGTATCGGGGCTTTTGAAATACTTGAAAAAATCGGAATCCGGGTCAAGCAAGAATACGTCGCCACCGTTTCGAAAGCTTGATTTATATGCGTTTAAACTACGATAAAAATCATAAAACTCGCGATTTCGGTTATACGCTTTCGCGTAAATCTCAGCAGCACCTGCATCGCCGGCACCACGCATTGTCTCCGCATCTCGATAGGCATTCGCGGCGACCACCGTGCGCGAACGATCCGCATCCGCTTCGATTGTTATTGCCTCTTTTTCTCCGCGAGCGCGAAATTCGCGCGCAACACGTGCTCGTTCCGAACGCATGCGCTCGTAAACGTTTTGACTCACTTCGGCGGGCAGATCGATTCGTTTTAATCGAACGTCGACGATTTCCATGCCGAGCTCATGACCCCGTTCATCCGCCGTCTTTGTGACAATAGACATAATTGCCCCGCGCTCGCCGGAGACAACCTCTTGTACGGTGCGTTTACCAAATTCGCTGCGCAATCCGTCGTTGATTTTCTGATATAGCAAGATTCCTGCGCGACGCGCATCACCGCCCGTCGAAATGTGGTACTTGACGATATCGTTAATCCGGTAACGCACGAATGAATCGACAATGACGTCTTTCTTTTCGCCGGTTAAAAAGCGCTGCGGCTCTGAGTCAAGCGTTTGCAGCCGAATGTCGTATTTCTGAACGTTTTGGTACACCGGTATTTTAAAATGTAAGCCCGGCTCAAAATCCGCCCGTTGGATCTTCCCGAGTTGAAACAAGATCGCCCGATCTTGTTCAAAAACGCGAAACATGCTGGCCGAGGCGATGCCGATGATCACGACCAAAGCTAAAGCGATTCGTGGAAGCATCTAACGAGTCCCCCGCATACGGCTTTCTGTTCGATCCCGATTAATCGATTCTGCACTGCGCGAATTCGGCGCAGTATCCGGCAACATATCGCGTAGAGAGCTAGATGTTGGCGCGGAGGATTCGCCGCGCTGAATAAGTTTATCAATCGGTAAATACATCAGACTATTGCCGCTTTTGTTATCCAACATCACTTTTGGATTTTCCGCCAGTACCTCTTCTATTGTGTCGAGATATAGACGCGTACGAGTCACTTCAGGTGCTTTTTCGTATTCAACGAGTAATTGCTCAAAGCGACGCGCCTCACCGAACGCCTCGGCAACAACCTGCTCCTTATACGCTTCGGCCCGGAGTAGAATCCGCGCAGCCTCACCTTGGGCTTTTTCGTCGACTTCGTTGCGGTAGGCTTCTGCTTCGTTAATTCGTCGTTGCTCGTCCTCGCGCGCTTTAATCGCATCGTCGAACGATGCTTTCACCTGCTCTGGTGGTTTCGCCGGTTGCATGTTGACACTCGTGACTTCAATCCCAGATTCATAGTTATCAAGGATCTGCTGAATCAACTCGGTCGCGCCGGCACCAATTTCCGCGCGTCCTTCTGTAATAACGAAATCCAACGTGCTCTGTCCAATAATGTCTCGTATCGCACTTTCCGTCACACGCTGGACCGTGGTGTCGGGATCGGCAATTTTAAACAAATAGTTCTGCACGTCTTTAATTCGGTATTGCACCGCCATTTCGACGTCGACGATATTTTCGTCGCCAGTGAGCATTGTCGCATTGACCGTAAAGGGCCGTATCTGTTGCACATTAACCGTAATGACTTCGTCTATTGGACGCGGTAATTGGAAGCTCGGACCCGGTTGCAACGTGCGGACATATTTACCAAAGCGCATCACCACACCGCGTTCAGCAGGTTCGATTCGCCAAAACGTGGCGAGGAACAATAACACCGCGAGGCCAACCGCAAGCACAACCCAAAGGAGTGGCGAAGTGGCGCCGCGGCCAGATCCTGGAGTTGATGGCCCGCCGCCGCCGCCGAACAATCCGCCCAACTTAGCCTGCATCTTGCGGACTACTTCATCCAGGTCGGGCGGACCGTCTTCGCCCTTGCGCCCGCCCCACGGGTCGGACTCTTTATCGTCAGGATCATTCCAGGCCATTAATAGCTCTCAAAGTTAGGTTTCTACAGGCTGAGCGAGGGGATTGTACGGGGCGTTGCTCGCTTGTTCAACGTGGGTTCTTGCGTCGCACCAATCAATAAAGACTGGGCTTTCGCTAGATGACCGATACCCAGCAAGCGGGTCTGTTTCAAACCGCGAGAGAATCGGCGCGAGGCGACGTTGAAGCAGCGGGTTCACTGGGCTCAGCAATATTAAATTCACGCATTTCCGGTGCAATTCTATCGAGTAGCGTTTGCCACCGCGCGCTCGCCAACGTCACTTCCAAAGCCCAGCCTCCATTGTCGAGTATCGTTTCGTCGACAACCGCACCAAATGAGTACAGTTTCGCTCTTAGGCGCCCCGCCTCCGGGGGCACGAGCAGCCGCTTGTGGACTTTCGATTGATTTAAGTATTCGGCAATCGACTCCAACAGCAAGTGCATTCCGGCACCGGTATTCGCTGATACCCACACTCGGGTAACCTGACCGGCAGCGTTGCGCTCGACATGCGGTTCGATCGCTTCGTGCAAATCAATTTTGTTAAATACTTCGATCATTGGCGTGTCGCGAACCCCGAGTCTTTCGAGTACCCGGTGCACTTCAGCTATGTTTTCTCCCGCTTCTACGGCGCTGCAATCAACCACGTGCAGGAGTAACGCCGCCTCGGCGGTTTCTTCGAGGGTTGCCTGGAACGCAGCGATTAACTCCGGCGGTAAATCGCGAATAAAACCCACGGTGTCGCTCAGCAAGGCCGGGTGCTCGCCGGTGACGTTAAAACGGCGCAATGTCGTGTCCAAGGTCGCAAATAACTGATCCGCGGCGTAAATTTCGCTACCAGTGAGGCGATTAAACAGCGTCGATTTGCCTGCGTTCGTATAGCCGACAATCGACACCGTCGACAACAGCGCGCGCTTGCGCGAGCGCGCACTTTGCTGTCGTTGACTACGTACCCGCCGCAGCCGCTCATTAATTTGTTTGATGCGTTTTCCGATCATACGGCGATCGGATTCAAGCTGTGTTTCACCCGGGCCGCGCAGGCCGATACCGCCTTTTTGACGTTCTAAGTGGGTCCAGCCGCGCACCAAGCGCGTGGATAAATGCTTTAATTGCGCCAATTCAACCTGCAGCTTGCCTTCGAACGATCGCGCGCGTTGGGCAAAAATGTCCAGGATCAGGCGCGTACGATCGATCACGCGGCACTCTAGATGCTTTTCCAAATTTCGTTCTTGTGCAGGAGACAATTCGTGATTAACCAACACGACATCCGCGTGACACGACGCAACCGTCGCCTTGAGTTCATCCGCCTTTCCCGTGCCAATAAAGAATCGGGGATGTGGTTTATCGCGGGACGCCGATACCGTTTCGATCGCTTGTGCGCCGGCCGACGTTACAAGCTCATAAAATTCGTCGAGATTCGGACCGCTAGCGTACTGTTTAAACGTGACGTGAACGACGACCGCCCGTTCACCCG
>CAWLAW010000281.1:0-4980 GCA_963854885.1 Gammaproteobacteria bacterium
GCGCGAACGCATCTGCGTGAAATATCGGCCGGAAACCACCAAGCGTGAGCCTGGGATCGTGTACCGAACTGCGGCATCGATTGGAATGACGGTCGGCGTGACAACTATCAGATTTAAGGATGAAAAAAGCCTAGTAAATTCATCCAAATGTACTTACTGTGTGGGTAATTGGAATAACGTTATAACTAATGGATATAAGGTAAATCTCGTTATAACCCGTCGAATCAAGAACGGACTTGAGGTGTTGGATTACCGTACATATCTGGCGGTTTGCAGAAAGTTTACCTATCGGAAAAGACCATGAGCGCACCAGCCTTATTCATCTTGCTATGCTCGGGAGAGCATGAAAAAATTCAAATGGCAGCAATGGCTGCCTCAGTCGCGGCCGTCTCAGAACGTCCGGTCGAAGTGTTTGTCAGCATGAATGCGCTAAAACCGTTCCAAAAGAATCCGGGCGGAGAGCGCTATGCGGGCGGCGAGTTTTCTAAACTGATGCTCGAACGTAAGGTGCCGGACGCCATCGAATTATTCGAACAAGGAAAGATGCTTGGGGAAATGAAGGTATTCGCCTGTTCGATGGCAATGGACGTGGCAGGCGTAGAGCTCGAAGACCTACGCACTGAAATCATTGATGGTGTCGGTGGATTAACGAAATTCCTGTCGGATGCCGAGGCCGGCCAATTGGCCGTCTTTTAATAACTAGAAGATCACCCAGATGCCCTCAACAACTACTATTGATGCCCGCGGTGCATTTTGCCCGGGCCCCCTCATGGAATTAATCGCGAACTTAAAACTCGTGGAAATTGGCGACAAGATTGAAGTGTTGTCCACCGACAAAGGTTCGGCCATGGACATCCCAGAATGGGTCAAGAAAGTGAAACACGAAATGGTTGGCATCGAGCAAGATGGCGACATTTGGCATATCGTCGTACGTAAAATGAAGTAACCCGCAGCGCACCGCTGTAACGAAAGACCAGACAAAGACGGGAGGAACCATGGCGAAAAAGATACTCATCATCGGTGGCGGTCTAGCAGGCACGATCATTGCCAATGGTCTTACGCGGCAGCTTGGCAAAGAGCTGCGCTCGAACGACGTTAGTATCACGGTCATTGGCGACAATGAGCAGCACATGTACCAACCCGGGTTGCTGTACATGCCGTTCGGCCGAATTCGAGAAAAAGATTTATTTCGCGATCAGCGCAGTGTGCTAGATCGGCGAGTAGTCTTTCACGTCGATCCCGCAACGAAAATCGATATCAGCTCAAAATCCGTCGCGACTGAATCAGGCAAGACATTCAACTACGACTATCTTGTCCTTGCGACGGGTTCGCGTCTTCGACCGGACACCGTGCCAGGTATGACTGAAGGAGCGCATTGGTTTTACGATTTAGAGGGCGCGAGAAAAATGCGCGATGCCTTAGACGGATTCGACGGCGGAAAAATCGTCGTCAACGTCAACGCGCCGCATAAGTGCCCGGTTGCGCCGTTGGAAATTACCTTTATGTTGCGCGATTACATCGAACAGCGCGGCTTAACTGACAAAACAGAAATCACCTATACCTACCCGATAGGTCGTCTTCACTCGCTCGAACCCGTCGCGCATTGGGCAGAAAGCGAATTTGATACAGCAGGCATTAAACACGAAACATTTTTCAATACGAAATCCATTGATGCTGAAAAGAAAATCATCTCCTCGGAAGAGGAAAGCGATCTTGATTACGATCTGCTGGTGACAATTCCTCCACACCACGGTTCGCAAGTGATTACTGATTCCGACCTTGGTGCCGGTGGTTGGGTTGCAACCGAGCGCGACACGTTGTTACATGAAGGCACGAACGACGTCTTCGTCTGCGGGGATACGACAAATATACCCATCTCAAAGGCCGGGTCTACCGCTCACTTTGAGGCCGACACCATTATCGACAACTTAACCTCACTCGTTACGGAAGGTCGGATGGCGTGTACATACGACGGGAAGGTCTTTTGCTTCGTCGAGACCGGACTAAAGGAAGGCACATACGTTTGGTTTAACTACACCACCCCGCCCAATCCAGGACCACCGTCGCAAATGGTTCATTGGTTTAAACTCGCCTACAACCGTCTCTACTGGTTGTCGGCACGCGGCTTACTTTAGGAGATTGGTTGATGGCTACGCCAATAATTTCTCCTGCAGAAAATACAGAATCGTCCGATGAAATGGCGCGCCTGCTGCTTGCCTTGCGTGAAGCGCTCACCGATTCCATGGTCGAGCGTCTGGCCACGACGGCCGGGGTGGCATTGGAAGTTGTAGATCGTTTAAACGAAGAGGAAACGCGGGATGCAGTGCACTCGATCTTCGATCGATTAACGGAATTCCATCGCATCGGTGCGCTGGATACGCTATTTGAAAGCGTTCTATTACTTCATGCGGTACGCTCGGCCGCCACGGACAGCATCGTTGAGCGCTTATTCGGGTTTATCGAACAAGCGGCGAACACCTTCGGTAGTGAAGCAATGCTGCAATGTGCAGACGATGTGCTTGGATCGCTTGAGCAGGCGGCCCAAGAAACGGATAACACGCCAGCTAAAGGTGGGTTGCTATCTACGATCTCATTGTTGTCGAAACCCGAGTCTCAGCAAACTATCGAGTTCCTGCTTAAATTTGGCGCTGCGCTACAAAAATCCCAAAGAACCTAGCCTCGACTAGCCACCTAACCGTCGTACTACTCGGGGTTCGACGCTACGGTCTTGCTTTGCGGCATGTAGTTAATTAGCGCAACGCCAAGCGCTGCAATCGCGATACCAACGATTTGAATGAGCGCCAATCGCTCGCCGAATAGCCAATAACCTTGCACCGCGGTAACCGGCGGTACCAAATAGAATAAACTGGATACCCGTGAGGCCGCGCCGATCCGAATTAAAAACAGCAGGATACTAATCGCGCCAATAGAGAGAACCAAACACAACCACCCCAACGCCAAGCTTAAGGTTAAGTTCCATTCAATTTCGCGAGTTTCGAAAGTAAATGCCCACAACGCACAAGGCACCAGCGCAAAAGCAAACTGCAGTGCGGACGCAGAAAAAAGATCGATCCCCACAACATAGCGTTTTTGATAGAGCGTACCGGCAGTAATGCCACCCAAACCAACCACACAGCCAACAAGTCCAGCGATCGGCAACGTCTCTATCGCCATCGATTTGAGCACGACCATACTCAAGCCGACAAATCCGATCGCAAAGCCGCTCCATTGCCGCGCGTTCAAACGCTCGCCCAGAAAAATGACCACGATGATTGCAGTCAGTATCGGTTGGCCGCCCGCAATCAGGGCCGCGACGCTGATATCGACACCTAAATCAATCGCCGAGAATATCCCGCCGATAAAGCACGCATGAATCAATATTCCAGAAATAGCTAAATGCGCCCACATTATCCCTGCCGAAGGAAACCGCACTCGGCGAATAAAGACCAACAGACAAAGCAGGGCTGTGACAATGGAAAACCGTATTGACGTCAGCGTAAATGGTTCAGCATACGGCAGGCCGAATCGAGCGCCGACGTATCCCGTCGACCAAAGGAATACGAACGTCGCAGGGGCGCATTTGACGAATAGTTTTCTGCTCGCGGGAGAGAACATCTACTGCACCAATTTCGGGTTTAGTCGGCAGGCGGGTAAGCGGGCGCACTATACAGGTCGGCGCTGCCTGTGTCCGTCGCTGGAATCGGAATCATTTAACCCAATGGCGGTCCAAAGTCTGGCGGCCACGGGCAGACGAAAACCGCTTAAATCAGCCGCCTGCGAATTGTGGGAACTGACGATACGTTATAAGCTTACGGGTTCATAAAGTCCTGTGAACAAAAGATTGTTGAGTTGCCCGGCAAGACAAGTGGTGTGACGTTTAGAACCCAGTCATTGTTGGCAACTGAATGGCGAAATGTCGCTTCGATATAATTTCCCAGCGAACCGCAAAAAGTAAAGGTGATAGTGGTATGAATAGACCGACGAAAAATTACCAAATGGTGGCGCGCGTTGTACAACGATTCGTTGCCAGCTGCATTTTATTAATTCCTTTTAGCGTCATTTCCGTAAACGCTGACGAAACTTGTATGTCGCCTTATATGGCGAAAATTGTCGGCCAAGAAGACTACGTTTATGTTTGGACCTTAGGTATAGAAGGTCTTGGCGACGGATCGGACAAATTAGTCACGATCGATGTGAATCCGAAATCTTTGATGTACAGCAAGATTATTCACTCCATATCCGTCGGCGGGCGAAACGAAGCGCATCACTCCGGATTAACTGACGACCGCCATTATCTTTGGGCGGCCGGCCTCGACACGAACAAGATTTTCATCTTCGATGTGCACAGCAATCCAGCAAAGCCGAGCTTGCATAAAACCATCGACGACTTTCCTGCCGCTACCGGTGGCATTGTCGGTCCACATACAACCTATGCGCTTCCGGGCCGCATGCTCGTCACGGGTCTGTCGAACGATAAAGATCATGGCGGCCGTACCGGCATGGCGGAATACACCAACGCGGGGGAGTACATTTCGACTTATTGGATGCCCACCGACGAAGATCTTGGCGGCGCAGTGAAAGGTGGCAAATTTGCCGACGGCTATGGATATGACGTGCGCGCATTACCGCGACTCAATGTCATGGTGACCTCCTCTTTTACCGGTTGGAACAATTACATGATGGACCTCGGCAAAATGATGAGTGACCCGGAAGCCATGAAGCGCTTCGGTAATACCGCAGTCGTGTGGAATCTGCACACGCGTAAACCGAAGAAAGTACTCGATGTACCGGGAGCGCCGCTCGAAGTACGTTGCGCGTGGGGACCCAAGAATGATTACTGTTTTACCACAACCGCGCTAACGTCGAAAATCTGGCTAATCTACCAAGACGACGAAGGTGAATGGCAGTCGAAAGCGGTTGCGGACATTGGCGATGCATCAAAAATTCCGTTACCCGTTGATATTTCCATTACCGCCGACG
>CAWLAW010000282.1:0-4980 GCA_963854885.1 Gammaproteobacteria bacterium
TCGACGGTGACGGTCAGATGGATCCATCGATGCTACCACGCCTAGTTGGGCCCATCGTCAAAGGCCAGGCCGACTACACGAAGGGAAATCGTTTCTTTAGCCTCGAAAACGTGGCCTCCATGCCGCGGCATCGAGTTGTCGGCAACGTGTTGTTGTCGTTTGTTAGCAAGCTATCGTCGGGTTATTGGCAAATTTTTGATCCGAACAATGGTTACACGGCAATTCACGCGTCGGTTCTTCGTTTAATGCCTTTGGCGAAAATCAGCGACGGGTATTTTTTCGAGTCCGATATGTTGTTTCGCTTAAATACGTTGCGTGCGGTGGTAGTAGATATTCCAATGTTGGCGAAATATGGCGAAGAAAATAGCCATATAAGATTGACTAATGTGTTGCCCGTGTTTGTCGCCAAGCACGTAGGGAACTTCACTAAGCGACTTTTCTACAGTTATTTTTTACGTAGTTTTAGCGTTGCATCGATTCAATGGGTTCTTGGCCCATTGTTACTAACATTTGGGATCTGTTTCGGCTTTCACGAATGGACCATGGCTAATTCGGCTGGAGTCGCGGCGACCGCAGGAACGGTAATGCTTGCCGCATTACCAATTATTGTCGGCCTGCAATTTATTTTGGCAGCGCTCGATTTCGATGTAAAAAATGTACCAAGTGTCCCAATAAACGGCTTGGTGCCGATAGGTATTGACGATTCGAATTCAACGCCTTCATAGCGGAAATCATTTTACCTCCTAGGGCGCGCACTTATTTCGCGGTCAATTGAGCAATTGCCTGGGAACCTTCTTATCTAATATTGAAATCAAAAACCAAGCGGTCGCGAAGCCGTAGTAGTAGATTAGATAAACGTTGTAGCGCGGAATACTCATAGATACCGCCGCGTACAAATTGATCACAATGATCGCCGGAACGGTTGCGATCAAGATCGCAGTATTGCGCCCGCGCACAGCAGCGATTATTAACACGATAAAGCATGGGAGTCCGACGACAGCGAGATATTTTCCGGCAAGAATTCCGCGCCACGCGAGCGGTAGGCTAGTAGCGGTATGTTTAACGGGATGGGCGAGTATTTCTGTTTTTATCAGGTAGCCCATTAATCGATCACGGTCGCCAGCTACGGCTGCGAGACCGTTATTAAATATCTCAGTTCCTTGCGTATAGATGTAAGAATTCGCATCGGTGCCGAGTTTTTCATAGCTCGAGGGTGGCAGCAATCTCGTTGCCAATGCTTCTCCGTGCCCAGGCAACCAGTAAACAAAGGCGGCTGCCCATTCTGATAACGTCATTTGGTTGTAGGAGCTCCGATAGGCGATGATGATATCTCCGTAACCGCCGGTCACAGCGTAGCTACCGAATTGGTGTTGGTTGCGCGCCAACCAGGGACCGACGACCATGCAGAACGCGAGAACCAACGCGAACGTGTTACCGGCGTTACGCAATCTTTTGTTGAATAGCGCGCCTATTCCTGCGGCAACGCCCAAGCAATAGGCAAGATATAGATACTCTGGACGCGTAAGCGTCATTAGGCCGAGTGTGGCGCCGATGACCATCCACCACCTGCTGGATCTGGATCTTAACGCGCCAATTAAAGACAACAAAAGTATTGGGAACAGAAACAAAATGAGTGTTTCTGTCAGAAAACTATTTGCAAAAAACATTGGTTTAGTCGACGCAAGGGTAAAAACGCAGCTCAACCATGCAATCGACGTACGACTAAATAACCAAAATACGGTCGTCCAAAGGGCACCTAAGGCAATCACCATGAGGCTGAGTTGGGCCCAAATCACACTGTCGTAATGCGCCGGGCAAGCCACGCTCACAGTCGATTTGTGCGTTATAACGCACCTCAATGTCTCCTCAAGTTTGGAATCGAATGCTAATGCGAGCGCTAACATCGCCGGGTATAGGGGACTGTTGGCGTTACCCGGTTCTGGAGCGGACTCTCGATGTTTTCCAGATAGGCCGAACACCTGATGCTCGTGAATATTTAACGCATAATCGATATAGCGCAGCGCGTCTAACTCGGGTTTCGGCATCTGATAATATAGGTTCTGCAGAATTGACACGCTTAGAGCGGCGACTAGCAGAAAAAGGGTCAAGTGGGCCTTGGGCAATGGCGCCGGTTCGGGTACACGCATGGATCCGCAGTTTACGTGAAAATGAACCGTGGCGTCGTGAGGCGAACCTGTACTTCGCGGATTAATCTTCATCTGATCGACGACCTAAACGCACCGAGTTGTGGCGGCGAAGCTGGTGCTAGGAGCAAGCACCGGCGACGTATAGCGCGACGCCTCATCACATTGATACAATCGAACGAGATAATTTATTTTGTTGGCAAACCGCATGGTGTGGGTAACTTCGAGCCTTGCCAGTCTTGTACTTCTCGGCTTCGTGGTTGCGCAAGTACAGTGGGTGAGCGCGCGCGAAACGCTCGCAAACATCTCCTATGCGTGGCTCACAATAGGGATCGGATTGCTACTCATCGAAGGTTTGGTTTCGGCCGCGCGGTTCCAGCTATTAACCCCGACGCACGTCACCTATGGTCGGTGTGTACACGCTGTTGCATGGTATGTGCTGGTCCTAATCGGGTTGCCAGCGCGACTAGGCGAGATTGCTGGGATCGCAATAATAGTGAAATACATGAATCAGAGACCCGGAATCGCAACGGCGAGTTTATTTTTCCAACGTTTGTTCGATATGATCTTACTGCTATCGCTGTTGCTAACCGGCCTTATCTTCGTCTCGCCGGCCCATGCGCTCGTACAAAAAATTGCCAGCGTCCTCGTATTGATGGGCTTCATTGCAACGATTGTCTACTTTGAGCAAATCGTCTCATTGCTAGTTTCTCCGCTCCTGTCTCGGCGACATGAGAAGTGGCCGCGGCGGATTTTGCGGCTCGGATTGCAAGCGAGAATATTTCGGCGTCATCACCTGAACCGACGAAAATCTAATTCACTGGGCGCACTAACGTTGTTAAAATGGGTAATCAATTTGCTCGCCATTGCGTGTATTGTGCTCGCGGTCGTGCCCCAATTGAGTGCGACGAGCGCCTTCGGTATCGGGGTGGTCTATAATTTGTCGGCAGTTGTTCCAATACAAACTGTCGGCGGCTTTGGGGTCAGCGAAGCAGTGCTATTGGGAAGCTTTAGTTGGCTAGGATATTCGCTGGCTGCTAGTGCACCTATTGCAATTGCGATCCGTGTGGCAATGCTCAGCGCGCCGCTCGCCTTTTGGGCCGTTGTCGTTGCTGCTCTTGCGTTGCGCGAGCGCCCGGCCGAGGATGCCTAGCCCCAATGAATAAAAAAGACGTGCGTGCCGATCGCAGCGTAGATAAGCTTTACGCTAGTATGCGCGACCGGCATGGGGCCGTGAATTCTCGTGCCAACGGCTATCTCTACGAGGGTTATTTCTTAAACGAACAACAGCTCCTGTTTTCATTATTGAATATTCGTAGTGATGTCTTGATAGATGTCGCGTGCGGCTCTGGGTTAATGCTACTGCCGCTCGTCGACGATCAGCGAACGATCGTTGGGATCGACTTCAATTCTCAGGCCGCCCGCGCGTCCTTCGACAATGGATTAAGTGTGATCCGCGGCGATGCTTTTCACTTGCCTTTCGGGGACAGCACGGTAGACGAAGTTGTGACTTGCCAATTCTTTAACCAGCAGCGACCGACGGCTGTGCAGCAATTTATCTTGGAAAGCGCGCGAATATTACGCCCAGGCGGACGGCTCATAATGGTGTGGCGGAATGGCACGTCCTGGATCCATCGATTGGCGTTATTTGTATTCGGAACGCTCGATCGGCTGCGCGGTGTCGAGCAATTTCCCTACGAGAACCACGAATTCTCGAGTATCGAGTCTTATGCCGAGAGTGGTGAGTTGAGCATTGTCGCGCAAATGGTCTCTTTTCCCCCGACTAAATGGTCCAGTCCAATGATTGATTCCTGGAAGGCAAGGTTATTCGGCGCATCGAATATATGTATTGTCGAAAAACGCGGCGGGACTGATGTCTAACAACGTAAATATTCTACGTCTCACCGATTTCGACGATCCAAAGTGGAATAATTACGTTTTAAATCACGACGCTGGCACGCACTTCCATTTGTCACAATGGGCCAAGGTCTCTGTTGCCGCTGGGGGATGGGAACCGCATTACTTGTTCGCTGAACTCGACGGAAATATCTGCGGCGTCCTACCTTTGGTACACGTGCGCAGTCGATTTGGTCGAGGTGCGCTCGTCTCTACCCCTTTTTGCGTTGCCGGTGGCGTTGTCAGTGACAATGCAAGTATTCGCGAGTCGCTCGAAGTGGCCGCGAGTGACTTAGCTCATGATCTCGATGTCGCTCACCTGGAGATTCGGCAATCCACGAATCCGAACCCCAAATGGTCGACGTCGGATCTCTATTTTACGTTCAAAAAGGCACTCTTGAGTAACGAAGAAGAGAATTTCGCAGCGATCCCGCGTAAGCAACGCGCAATGGTTCGCAAGGGAATTAAGGCCGGACTGACGGCGGACAGCGCTCGCGATCTTGAAACATTTTATGGGTTGTTTAATGTCGGCATGCGAAATTTGGGCACACCTGTTTACTCGCGGAATCTGTTCGTCGCCCTAAATCGCGAATTTGATTCGAGCCTCGATATCTTACTCGTCAAACATCGCGGAGAGCCGATCGCCGGGGTCCTTTCATTTTATTATCGCGGCTGTGTTTTGCCATACTACGCGGGTGGCACCCCGGCGGCACGGTCGGTGGCCGGATTCGATTTCATGTACTGGGCGTTAATGCGGGCTGCAATCGTAAAAGAGTGCGATAGTTTCGATTTCGGCAGAAGCATGCGCGCTAGCGGCGCGTATTCGTTCAAAAAAAACTGGGGGTTCGAGCCACAAGCCCTAAATTATCAATACGAGGTTATTCATGGAAAGCACATGCCGGTCAAAGATCCGAATAGCGGTATCTATAAAATGTTAACG
>CAWLAW010000283.1:0-4979 GCA_963854885.1 Gammaproteobacteria bacterium
CGCTGTCCACATCGATGCGCACAACCGTGCCTTTAAAAATAAGCGGTCCGTAAAGATAGCCATCACGATCAAAATCAAATCCGTTCAAGTGCCCCATGTCGGCGCGCACTTTGCGCGGCGCTTTGATTCCGGTGATGTCCAACTCCCATAAGGCATCGCCCCATAGCACTTGGGTCACAAACAATCGCCCGTCTGGGTGGAACGCAACGGCATTCGCCCCGGGGAGATCCTTCGCGATGACGACGACTTCCCCGTTCGGACGTGCATGGACTATTCCGGTGAGAAACGACGTCCATACAACGGTTCCATCGGGCCCAAACTCCAAGTCGTCCGCCATGCCTTCAGGCGGCCCGATAAACACCGAACTTTCACCTTTATCGACGTCTACTTGGTAGATCGCCTAGCGCATGATGCTACCCACGTACAAATTATCTTGGGCATCGAATGTCAAACCGTGGATACTCAAAAAATCCGATCCTGATACTAGAAATTGCACAAGATAAGGGGATTTCGTCCCGGTGATTTCCAACACACCCTGTTGGTCGTGAGCTTCCTCGGCCATCAAACTCGGCGCGAGCGCGGCAAACACGAGATACAACAACAATGTCGACCTAACGCGTGACGCGCCGCAGTTCCAAAAACTTTCGATTCGCATATTCATCGCTCACCTCGGTAAGTTTCGTTGCATTGTGCTTCCTAGTGAACTGGAAATCGAGACTTGTGACCCTTCTTCGGGACCTCGTTTGGCACTCAACTCAACGAGCCAAAAAGTATTTAGTAATTGTTGTCAGTCACACGACGCTGCAGGATTAACTGCTCACGCTGGCTCTCGAGACGCAGGTAGTCGCAAACGCAAAGCCTAGAAAATTAGGATTCAGTTACAAACCTCGCTTGATAATCGCTGCGAAAGTTCGCCTGCGAATAATCAGTTTCGGGTACGTTGGCAGCGAAGAAATGACATAGCGGTTCCAAACCGTCGCCCGGTCTGTAGACGAGTAGTCGCTCTTTTGGGGATGGCGGCCAGAACTTTTTCACTATGCGCCCGGTAGTCGGAACGAACATGATCGGCGTCTTCAAACCGATTATTAGACACGCGCTTAAGTATCAGCTCGCGGGTCATGCGGCGATGCTCGCTAAAGCCCGACAGATTCTCGACGTCGCAGTGATTAAGCGTCGCGAAAATCGTTTCCGTCATACTCGCGTACCAGGCATTTTCATCGCGTAACGTTAATATTATTTTCGCTCCCGGATAGGCGAGCGAGAGGTCTTGCCAAAAAAACGTCGACGGCCAGTCGACCGTTGCTTGGAACCCGCTAAATATCGCTGACCACTAAGGTTCAGAACCGTGTATTGCGTCGAGCCAGAGCGGATCGTGCTCGGGATGTTTGAGCACTTCAAGCATGTGGTCGCAGGGACCGAAGTCGAGCATCTCGGGCGCGTGTTTTAGCGATAAGATCGCTGTGCGACCAAACCCAGCGCCAATGACTTTAAGCATTTTCACAATGATTAAAGTCGGCTCGGTTAGTTCAAATCGACACGAGCCGACCGGAAAAAACGGTCGGCTCGACGAATAACTTAGCTCTGGCTCGGAGCTGTCGCAAATTTTGAAATGTCGACACTTTCACCAATGATGAGATCTTCGCGCGCCAAGAACTTCGGTTTAATAAACCACACCAACGTCGGCAAAGCGACCAACGACAAAACCATGTTGATCAGCATGATCGCGACTAACAAAATGCCCATGTCGGCCATAAACTTGAGATCAGATAGGAAATACCAAGGTAGGATCCCCATTAACATGACTGTGGCGGTAAACATGATCGCTTTACCGGTGGTTGTTAATGCCGCGTGGATCGCCGCACTGAGGTCGTGGTCGTGGGCATTGTATTCCTCGCAAATGCGTGACAATAAATAAATGCCATAGTCGATACCGATCCCAACCCCCATCACGGCCACAATAACCGCGTTAATATCCATACCGATACCGAGCACATGCATTGATGCGCCGAGCATAAAATTCGACAGGTTGACCGGCACCATTAATATCACCGCCGCCATGAATGATTTATAGGCGTATGCAGATATCAACATCACAGCCCCGTTTAGCAGGCCAAGAATGAACCAGTGGTAACGTTCGACAACGCTATTCATCGCTTGTTGTAGCGCGATCACGCCAGTGCCGAGACGCACAGTAAACTCCTCGTGATCGATGCCGACAGTCGCAACGGCCCGCGCGGCACTTGCTAACGCTGCGTCGACGGTTTCTTGCTTATTGTCCTTATACCAGAGTGAGACCGTTGAATGATTCAAGGTAAATTCGACGACGTGCGAGAAATTCAGCGGACTACTACCGAATAACGCGGCAAAACCCGCAGCATCGACGGCTTCTTCAGTTAAATCGATTGGCCGCCATTTGGGATTACCGCCAGAGAATAATCGGTTCGTTTCCCCCATGTAATCTGTGAACGACAATGTCGCACGCGGCACCATCGCGGTATCGGTCTCCATTAAGCGTTGGATCTGGCTCGCGACTCTGGCGACTTCTGGGGTCCGACCGACCGGATTACTGATGTCGGGATTTTTCGCCTCGAGAATAATTTCTAAGGTATTCATTCCGGGGAAATGCGCGTTGATCGCGCGCACAGCGGTATTGAATTCCGACTCGTCCCACAAAAGATTGCTGCCCTCAACGGGGTTACCGATCTTAATTTGTGAATTGAGATAAATCGCCGATACACCAAATAGCGCTATGATAACTGCCGTAATTCGCGCATTTTTCCCCACGGAAATCCGAGCAATCCATTCTAATAATCGCTCTTGAGCGAGATGAATGCCCGACTCTTTTTCAGCCCCGCCGACAATCGATTCGATGTTCTTCGGTACGGGCAGATAGGACAGGACAATAGAACACAGGAACACCCCGGTTGGAATAATCCACAGCGCCCAGAATCCGCAAAATATGGCGTGATTAACCATCGTCGTAATCGGGGCCACGGCGATGAATATGATGCCAAAAACGTCGGTCAAAATACCCAAAATCGATGGTGCCATCATAATGCCCATCGTTACTTCGGCCGCGTGCCGACGGTCTTTCAGATGGATTAATATTTCGTAATAACGTTCCGTGTACTGCACGCAATGCGAAAACGAGCGAGCGACAAGTAGCAGCGGCACGATCATTAGCAGCGGTTCAATTGGGCGACCTAGCCAACCAATGAAACCGAAGCCCCACATCCCTGCAACTAATGCGCAAATAATCGGCGTGAGAACCCCCGCAACGTTCCGCATATAGAACATTAACGCAAGAACAAGCGCGATGATCGTGACACTGAAAATTTTATAAGTCTGCTTCTGCAGCTTATAGACCCAGCCAGTTAACGCTGGTTGACCAGCCAAATGAACGTCGTGATTCTCATCTCGCGCTTTTTCGACAAGGTCCTGCACGTAGGCGAATGAGACCCCGTAATCGACCGTGTCATGGAAAGCCGCGTTGATTAAGGTCGCAGTTTGGTCGGCCGATATGTAAAAGACCTGCGCGTTCGTCGACTTCTCTACCCGACTTAGAAACTCCTTCATTTGAGCCGGCGTCGATGGCGGCTCGTTATCCATTAAGGGTTGCGATTCCAGCCCTACAGCGCTTGCTCGTGCAAAACGGACCTTCTCGGTAGAAATCGAGATCACTTGGTCGTGATCAACGCTTGGCGCGAGATCGATGTCGCGTGTCAATTGATGAACTTTGCGCAAGGTTTCTGCGTTGTAGATATCACCCTTTTTGTTCTTCACCATCACCGACATCGTTAACGGGTTACCGAAGCCGCGGTGGTCAAAAAATGTCTGTACGAATGGATCGTCTACAGGGAGTAAGTCGTTAAATATCGTACGGATTTCAACCTTCGAAAATCCACCGATGGAGGCTAACGAAATGATCAGGAAAGCAATAGATACCCCGAGGCGATGTTTCATCACCCAGCGGGCGAGGCGGAATCTCATGTTTCGAATTACTCCGGGAATTGCGATGCCGGTCGATAACCGACAAGTGGATCTAAGGTGTCAACTAGCACGCAATCCTAATGCGTAGGTGCTCTTTTGGCAATGCTACGACGTTATTGCACAGCGCGGATAGGGCTTGCAGGCGGCGTCAAACTGTCGATACCGCGCGGCCGATCGCCGCCGACCGTGACTCGATGCATGCGCCGATACTCCGGATAATAATCGCCGGTAGCATAGTGCTGCGTCGCCCGATTGTCCCAAATTGCAACATCGTTTTCGCACCATTTAAAGCGCACCTGAAATTCGGGTTGGAGCAAATGTTCGAATAAAAACCTCAGAATTGCATCGGATTCCTTACGCGGTAAATCTATGATTCGACTAGTAAACGTGGGGTTAACGTACAAGACTTTTTCACCCGTGACTGGATGAATAACGACAAGCGGGTGAATCATCGGCGGATTTTCGATTTGGGCTCGACGAATGCGAGCGAGGCCATCCGGTTGTTTACGGAAATATGCGCCATAGGCTTGCAAAAAATCATGCTCGCAACTCAACCCTTCGAGCATCGTTTTTAGTGGTTCGGAAAGTTTTTTGAATGCTGCTGTAGCGCTAAGCCACAACGTATCGCCACCGTTCGGTGGAATTGCTTGCGCGTACAAGATCGAGGCCATGGACGGTTTGTCCCGATACGTCACATCGGAATGCCAGGAATCGCTAATCGGTGGCCGCTTCGCATCATGCTCTAGAATCGAAATTTCGGGGTGATTCTCTAGCGGTGTAAATACCTCATGGATTTCCATCTCGCCGAAATTCGCTGCGAAGCCCATGTGCGCCTCGGGGGTTAACTGCTGGTCGTGGAAAAGCAAGACCAGATGTTTATGCAACGCAGCTTTAATTTTCGCAAACGTAGCTGCATCAATATTGGCGAGATCGACCCCTAGGACATCCGCACCAATCGCTACCGTTCTTGGTTGAATCTCTAGTTCTTG
>CAWLAW010000284.1:0-4960 GCA_963854885.1 Gammaproteobacteria bacterium
TATTTAACCGACAAAGATCCGGACAGCGGCGAGTACCGGATACCGCACATTATCTACAGCGATGCTTATTACTCAGAAACCGTGGCGTATTCGGATCTTATCTTGCCGGATACCACCTATCTTGAACGCTGGGATTGTATTTCCCTTCTCGATCGTCCGATTGGCGACGCCGATGGTGCGGCAGACGCGATCCGCCAGCCGGTAGTCGAGCCCGATCGGGACGTCCGATGCTTCCAGGAAGTGTTGCTGAACTTAGGTGCGCGACTCGGCTTACCAGGCATGGTGAACGCGGACGGTGGAGAGAAATTTCCCGGTGGTTATGCGGATTACATCGCGAATCACATGCGGACAGATAAAGTCGGACCGTTGGCTGGCTGGCGTGGAGAATCCGGTGACCAACAAATTACCGGGCCGGCAAACCCTGATCAATTGTCGCGCTACATCGATAACGGATGTTTTTGGCGCCAAGAATTTAGCCCAAGCCAACGCTATTACAAATTTGCCAATCGTGAATATCTGGATTTCGCGCATGAAGCGGGCTGGATTGGGCGACCCGAACCAATTGTGATGCAAATTTATAGCGAACCCCTGCAAAAATTCCGACTTGCGGGGAGAGGGCATTGGGACACGCTACCGCCAGAAACTGAGCGGGCTCGGTTAGAAACTTATTTCGATCCGCTACCTATCTGGTACGAACCATTTTCAGAATCAGACGCTAACGACGCATCGATGTACCCGATCCATGCACTCACGCAGCGGCCGATGCACATGTATCACTCGTGGGGTTCACAGAACGCCTGGCTCCGGCAAATAACATCCGCCAACGTTTTAACCATGCATCACGATCTGGCACAAAATTTAGGCATGGTAGACGGCGATTGGGCATGGGTGAGCAGTCCGCATGGGAAAGTAAAAGTCCAAATTGCCTGCTCCTCAGGGGTAAATGTTGATACGGTATGGACATGGAATGCGATCGGTAAGCGCGCCGGAAGCTGGGGGCTTGACGAGCAGGCACCCGAAGTGAAAAAAGCTTTTTTATTGAATCATCTTATTAGTGAGTTATTGCCGGCTCGCGAAGACGGTTATCGCTACGCAAACGCGGACCCCATTACCGGCCAAGCGGCTTGGTTCGATCTACGCGTAAGCATCGAAAAATGCGCGGCCGATGAAAAAGCAGAAACATCGCCTCAATTCCCGCGCGTGAAGCCTCACCAGGCGACACCTTCGATGCAAATATCCCGTTTCGGACATGAGTTGAAATCGCTCAAACCGCTAGCGGAAAACGCGACGCACCGGGAATTCATCGGCAACCACGACGTGCTGACCGACTCATTAAATGGCGATGGTGAAGAAACATGACGGCGCTACCTCAATCGACACAGAAAAAACTAGGACTCGTTATCGATCTCGATATTTGCGTCGGCTGCCAGGCTTGCACAACGAGTTGTAAAGAATGGAATGCCAGTGGTTACTCGGCGCCGTTAACAGATACGCAACCGTATGGTGAGCATCCGTCCGGCGTTTGGTTTAATCGCGTCCACAGTTTCGAGGTCACTGCTGAAGACGGCAGTTCGAAAACGATTAACTTTCCGAAATCATGCCTGCATTGTGACGATGCGCCCTGCGTTACGGTATGCCCAACCGGCGCGTCGTATAAACGCGAAGACGACGGCATTGTGTTGGTGAATCCGGATACCTGCATTGGCTGCAAACTCTGTTCGTGGGCGTGTCCGTATGGTGCGCGTGAGTATGATAGTAATGAAGGTGTGATGAAAAAATGCACGCTGTGCGTCGATAAGATTTACAACCAAGATTTGCCAGCCCATAGTCGCGTACCGGCGTGTGTTAGTGCCTGTCCGACCGGCGCGCGAAGTTTCGGGGATTTAGGCGACCCAAGCTCGGCAGTGTCGAAATTAGTCGAGTCGCGAGGCGGATTCGACTTAATGCCGGAACAGCAATGTAAGCCGGTGAACAAGTATTTGCCATTAAGAGAACGTGTGACTCCAACCGCTAGCGAACCTATGGAACTACCGAATCGAGTGAATAATTTCTCCGACGCGTTGCTTAAGTGGGTTGATAAAACATTGAGTTGATCGCAGTCGGCGCTCTGATTATAAAACGAAGTAACAGACGATCATTAATTTCGAATTTATCCGCGTAATAAAATGAACCCAGCATTTTCCGTGATATTTTTTACCACCGCTTCGGGCGCGGGTTATGGCTTACTAGCATTTTTAGGTGCGGGTTCGTATTTCGCGTTCCTGCCCTCGCACAAAACGCTGATCATCGTAGCCATCGTCGTGTCGCTCTGCCTAATTACCGGGGGACTGCTGTCTTCAACATTCCACCTCGGCCATCCGGAGCGAGCGTGGCGCGCGTTAAGTCAATGGCGGACCTCCTGGCTGAGCCGCGAGGGCGTGTGTGCGATCCTATGCTATATCCCGGCGTTGGTATTTATGTATGCCTCGGCGTTTTTCGATTCAAGCTCGCCGCTTGTCAGTTTTGCGGGGTTAGCTTGTACGTTTTTCGCGCTAATAACCGTATTCACCACAGCGATGATCTACGCCTCATTGCGCTCTATTCGTGCCTGGAATAACCGTTGGGTTCCAGTTAACTATTTATTATTTTCGCTGACAACGGGCGGACTCATGTTAAACGCATTTTTTGCATGGTTTGACTTATCGTTTCCGCCGCTAGCCATTGCGACGATCGGTTTATTCACAATTTCGTCAATCACGAAATTGTGTTATTGGCGTTTCATCGACAACGGCGAAAGTGCGACCACCGCGGCGTCCGCAATCGGCGTCGCGCAGACTAGCCAGGTAAAACAAACACAGGCACCGCACACTGAAACAAACTATCTGCAACAAGAAATGGGCTTTCAAGTCGCGCGCAAGCATGCTCAGAAGTTACGGCGGATCGCTTTGATGGCAGCGTTCGTCATACCGGCGATTCTCTTAGCAACGATGTTGTTGGGTAACTCAACCGTCTCAATTGTGTCGAGCACGCTGGCTGTATTAATCGGTGGTGCTGGAATACTTGTCGAGCGCTGGCTTTTTTTCGCCGAAGCCCGCCATACGGTCGGGCTCTATTACGGCGCAGACAGTGCGTAACGAACGCGGAGTAATCATCCTATGTTGATCTTTCGTCAGCTGTTCGACCAAGAGTCGTCCACCTACACTTATGTACTAGGCGATTCCGAGTCCAAGGAAGCCATCGTAATTGATAGCGTTTATGAGCAAGCCGGACGCGACCGCGCGTTGCTAGGTGAACTCGATTTAAATTTGAATACCGTATTGGATACCCATTGCCATGCCGATCACGTCACCGGTGCTTGGCTATTAAAACATTTCACCGGTGCGGAAATCGCGGTGGGTCGAGTGGCGGGGGTCAGCGGGGCGGACCGATTGCTGGGCCATGGCGAGCAAATTAATTTTGGCCGTCGCTTCATCGAAATCCGTGAGACGCCTGGTCATACGAGTGGCTGTATCACCCTGGTGCTTGACGACGAATCGATGGCCTTCACCGGTGACACATTACTGATCCGCGGTTGCGGGCGCACAGACTTTCAGCAAGGCGACGCACGTACCATGTATCGCTCAGTCCAAACGCAAATTCTGGCATTGCCAGAAACCGCAAAACTCTATCCGGCCCATGACTATAAAGGCATTACGATGACCACCGTGGCGGAAGAGAAACAATTCAATCCGCGTCTAGGAGGGCAAAGCAGCGAACAAGATTTTGTCGGCTACATGAGTAATCTTGGATTAGCGCACCCGAAACAGATTGACGTTGCCGTACCTGCCAACCTTCGCTGTGGCCGCCCTGACGATGACGAAGTCGTGGACGCGACCGCCGCGTGGGCACCGTTAAAACTGACGTTCGCCGGCCTGTGGGAAATGGATCCCCAATGGCTTGAAGAGCACCGTCCAGACATCCAGGTTCTCGATGTTCGCGAACTCGACGAATTTGACGGTCCCGTCGGTCATATTAAAAATGCGATCCACATACCACTTGGCGCGCTAGCCGAGCGCAACTCCGAGCTACTTTCCGACAAGCCCATCGTTACCGTGTGTCGTTCTGGCGCACGTTCAGCGCAGGCGATTGTGTTGCTTAAACGTGCCGGGTTTATCGAGACCGCGAACCTAGCCGGCGGCATGCTGCGCTGGCGCGATCGCGGGTATCCGGTTATTGGTGGCGTGCGCTAGGATAGTGAACAAGCAGCCCGGATTCTCCGGCGTTAGACGCTTTTATCGAATACGTCTGGTGAATCTTGTTTGACTTTCGCGTCTTCAGTCCAGTAACGCTTTGCCCAGATCCCCTGATACGGCTCATCACCGACCGGCATGCGCCAGGTTCTTACATTGGCCTCGTCGAGGGTGAGTGCGCATAGGGCTCGAGGCTGGTCATCGGTGCCGTCAACATAAGCATTAGCATCGTCGGCAGGGATATAGCGTCCTGCAATTCGCCGATAACGATCGCGCCACTCATCATCATTGCCAACTTCGTGAACCACCACCGCCTTGCCGCGGACAATCACTTTTCGATAGGGGATAACGGTTTCGTCGATGCATAGCGCGACCCGCGGATCGTTGCGAATATTTTTCAGCCATTCTGAGTGTTGACGCGGCGTGAACCAAATTCTCCCATCTTCGTGGATAAACCAAATAGGGGTAACTAATGGTCCGCCTTCGGCATCCAATGTGGCGATATCCATCATAAATCCGGGCTCGTTTAGAAATGCGTCTCGATCTGCCGGCTGTAGTTTAGGCATGGGGTCCTCCGTTCGTGATTAAACTAACCGCGACCGCCACTCGGCCGCCGGTTTTTGGGTTTTTCGTTTCTGACGTTTTTTCCCGTTCGACTCCGGCCGGCTAGATCTTGGCGCTCCGAACGCGTATGCGTTGTGCGAAACGGCATGCTTGTTTTTGCGCCGCGCCGACCTTCGGCATTGTCTCCG
>CAWLAW010000285.1:0-4952 GCA_963854885.1 Gammaproteobacteria bacterium
CTCTGGTCTGACGACGCCATCGAAGAACAATTTTTGACCCGATTTGACCAGGTATTTTCGACGCATAGTGAGCACGTCGTTGAGGTGGAAAATCCGATCACTGGAACTTCGAGTTCTAATACTGTTTATGTCGGCAGACGCTAGCGTTTCCGAATGGCCGGGTAGGGATTTAAGCGCTCTTGCCTTCGCTGTCAAAGAATTCAAGCTTTAATGCCATGGATGCACCGAGCCACATCGCACCGACACTATGATCCATATAGTCACTAACTCCTGTCGAGGTGTGAACAAGTATCGATAGGGGACCGCGAACGGACTGGAGCCACGGAACAAAGTTTTGAAATAACGCGACGTCGAATGCCATTTGGTACATCGGCAGAGGGTGAGGGCCGACCGGTTCTTCACGCCAGCGTCCCATCACGACCTCGAAGAGCGCGGGCACCGCATCTCGTATCATTGCCGCGTGATCACGTTCTTTCGTACCTCGGTAGTAAACATGAGCGTGATAGCCCTTGATTAGCTCGGGGTTAAAATCCTGCTGCAACTCGACTGCCATATATTACCTCAAAGTAGATTTTAATCCGGGCGGCGCCGCGGAATTCCGATCCTCTCTTGCGAAATCGGTCTATCAAACTCTCAAGAGCCACGCCGCAAAATAGCCGCTTCCAAAGGATATCGCGACAGCGCGCGGCGCTATGGTCCGCGATCACAATACAACGATTGATTGGTCTCGTCTTGCGCCAGTGTAATCCTAGTGCACCTCGGTTTGTTCCTTGCGTCGGGTCAGCTATCATCGGCAGGGAAAACTAGAAGACTCGGCTCTCACTAAGGAAGACGTTGAGGGTCACAATCAGTCATCGAACAAATCGATGGGTTTATAACAACCGTTCTCCAACATAGTGGAGAACGAGAAAAATATTAGCTAAACAATTAAATCTATAGCCCGAGGGGAAAACGAATGAGCGCTGAAGAAAATAAAGCCCTATTAAAAAATATGTTCGCAGAACTGGCGAAAGGGAATGGCGATGCTCTCGTCGACGCCCTGGACGACGATATCGAATGGACGTTAACCGGAACAACGAGTATTTCGAATGTTTATAAAGGCAAGAAGTCAGTGCTCGAGGACTTTCTCGGGCCAGTCACCGGCGCCGTCGATGGACACATGGAAATTTCCCCAGATAATTTCATCGCCGACGGAGACTACATCGCATTACAAGGACGCGGAAAGGCGCGCATGAAATCGGGGGTCGACTACAACAATACCTATTGCTGGGTGTATAAATTTAAGAATGGAAAAATCATTTCAATCGTTGAATATTTGGACACCGAGCTAGTCACTAAGGCATTCGGTTGACCGATATTTCGGCGCAGCGGAACCTACGCCGTACAAAAAAGCCGTGAGTGCCACTGCACCGGACGTTGCAATCGCGAAGGGCGTACGCACCTATGCGCTGAGTGTGCTGCTCGTTGTGTACACGTTCAATTTTATCGATCGGCAAATTCTATCGATTTTGATGGAATCGATAAAACTCGATCTCGGTCTGAGCGATCAAGCGTTAGGGTTTCTTGCAGGTTTTGCCTTTGCATCGTTTTACGCTGTCATGGGCATTCCTATTGCGTTATGGGCAGATCGTGGCAATCGCCGTAACCTGATTAGTCTGGCGCTCGCCATTTGGAGCGTCATGACAGCGATGTCGGGCTTAGCGCAGAACTTTACCCATTTGGCGTTGGCGCGAATTGGGGTCGGTATCGGCGAGGCAGGTTGTAGTCCGCCGGCTCATTCCATGATCTCCGACTATTATCCACAAAAGGAGCGTGCCACGGCGCTCGGTATCTACGCCTTAGGGATACCGTTTGGGATCATGTTCGGCATGTTTATCGGCGGTTGGATAAACGAGGCGTTTGGTTGGCGCCGGGCCTTTTTCGTGGTTGGACTGCCCGGATTGATTCTTGCCTTAGTGGTCCGATTTACCTTGCACGAGCCGACCCGTGGCATGTCCGATAATCGCGCTGACGATGCCAGCCCACCGACATTTATGCATACCCTAAAGTTCTTGCTTAAGCGTCCGGCATTTGTTCACAGTGCGTTCGGCGGCGCGCTTGCAGCATTTGTCGGCTACGCAGCGATCAGTTGGTTTCCGTCGTTTTTGATCCGCTCGCACGGCATGGCCACAACGGAAATTGGGCTATGGCTGGGGTTAATCCTGGGCATCCCTGGGGGTATCGGTATATTTCTCGGCGGTTATCTTGCCGACAAATTTGGCGCTCGTGATACGCGTTGGTACTTGTGGACCGTCGCAGTTTCAGCATTGCTCGCCGTACCGTTTGGGGTTGGCACGTATCTTTTAGATAACCCCTACTGGTCGCTGGCAATGTTTTCTATACCGGTCTTGTTGTCGAATTTTTGGCAAGCAACCACGATCGCTCAAACACAGAGCATGGTGCGCTTGCGCATGCGTGGTGTCGCCTCCGCAATTTTACTTTTTATTCTTAACATGATTGGCCTCGGTGCAGGCCCGTGGGCAGTGGGCTTAGTCAGCGATCTGCTGGCACCGCAATACGGCGCCGATTCGCTACGTTGGAGTTTGATGATCTTTGGCTTTATGGGTATTTGGGTCGCCTACCACTTCTACGTGGCGGGAAAATACTTAGCTGCAGATCTCGCCCGCGCCGACGATGACGAATAAGCGTGCGAGGAAGGGGTAAGACTACGCGGCGGCAGGACTGCCGCTTGGTATATCACCCATAGACCAATCGCGGTTAACTTCCCCGACCCGGATCCGATACCATTTTAGTAACCGATCGTTGCCGGCCTTCATCGCGTCTTTATGCAGCGGGTCGGCCGCCCATGCGGCAAGCGCATCGGCATCGCGCCAATAGGATATCTCGTACATCAGCCCATCATGGTTAATACTCGTCGCAGGATCGGAGCTGATGTAGCCGTCAATCGTCTTAATTTGCGTAGACAATCCGGCAATTACACTGCCGAATTCTTCTTGCGTACCAGCATTCATCTCGAATTCAATAATCGCCATTAACATTCGTCGGGCACTCCTAGCGTTCGCTCGGATCGGATTAAATCACTAAGGCGACAAACGCTGATCGGCACCAAGCCGAACCTTGTCGCCGCACTCATCGGACGGCGGGATCACGGCAACCAGTGATCGATAACAGCTACCAGCTATTCCGCAATTCACGCAGTTTTAGAAAAACGGTTTTCGGATCGAGGTTATCCGGCAAATCGCTAAATGATTCTCGCAGGCGGGCAATGACGCTCGGACTTGTGAGTCGAAAAAACGTATTGATATCCCGTTCCATGGCTATCGTTGAGACCAGCGCGGCGTTCGGATCTTGTTCCGCGACGTCACCGAGCAAGCGTTTCGCACTTTCGTTATCAGGCTCGCGATCGAGCGTAAATTCGAGGTTGTTCGCCATGTAATCGTGTCCCGGATAAATCAAGGTATTTTCCGGTAGCTTGCCTAGCTGCGTCGCGAACGTGTCATAGAGCTCAGCAGGGTGTCCCCCATTGTGGCAATTGCCAGCTCCTGCGTTAAACAGCGTATCGCCGGAGAATAGAGCCGGCACCTCGGTGTGGGAGCGCAAACACACATGGCTCATCGTGTGTCCTGGTGTATCGAGTGCTTCGAGTTCCACGGTCCTGCCGATCGTGATCCGATCGCCAGCGCCAAGCCCTTGATCCATGCCCGAGATTGCGTCTTTCGCGTTTGCATGGGCAAGAAGTTTTGCGCCGGTGGCAGCGATAACTGCGTCGTTTCCGCCGGTGTGATCAAAATGTTCGTGGGTGTTGAGAACATGAGTAATTTGCCAGCCATTAGTCTTTGCGCTGGCCAGACACTTCTCGTGATCAAGTGGATCAACCGCCATCGCCTCGCCAGTCTCTGGACAAACGATCAAGTAGTTAAAATTACGATATGCGTTCCCAGTCCAAATTTGCTCAACAATCATACGACTATCCTTAATTTCAGTCCCAGCGGGCGAGGCTCGCCCTGTGATTCTTCTCGACTAATTCGGTTGATCACCGAGAACAAGCGGTCTGTTCGGATCGGACGTCCATTGCGCCATCGATCCATCGTAAACGGCGACGTCGCTTTTGCCGAGTCGACGCAATAAAAACGCATCCGCGGTAGCCGCAATACCGCCACCGCAATAAGCAATGACTGGTTGTTTAGGTTTGTCCAAAGCCAATGCGAAATGCTCTCGCAAGCTGACATCGTGCAAAAATAAGCGCGTGTCAAAGTCGACGACCGCAACCGCGGGAATATTAATTGCGCCGGGAATGTGCCCCGGTCGACCGTAAGGGTTTTGCGCGCCAGTGTACATTTCAGGCATTAGCGCATCGATCACACAGGTCGATCCGGGCTCGCTAATTGCCCCTTCGACCTCTCGTGTATCGACAAACCAACCGGGACGAAGCGTGGCGTTAAACTCCCCTTTCGGATGTGCCGTTGGCTTATCGGTCACCGGCCCTCGAGCCGCTTGCCAGGCAGTAAAACCGCCATCGAGTACCGCAACATCGTCAAATCCAAAGGCTTTCAGCATCCACCAGACACGCGTCGCCCACATCGTAAACGTCGAATCATAGACAACGACCTTGTTCCCGGCACCAACCCCCAGCGCCGAGATTGCATCTCCAAACGCGTTCGCACTCGGCAAAGTAAACTGATGGGGCCCGGTCGTGTCGGACAAATCGTCGATGATGTCGGCAAATCCACTGCCAGGTATATGCGACTTTTCCCAATCGCCGCGACCGGAATGAAACGATATGACGCCGCCCTCGCCGACTTCGAATGCAACCGTGCAGTCGAGAACGCGGAGATCGGGGTCGGTTAGATTTTCCTGCAGCCAGGCGACGTCTACCAAGCTATCCATAAGCATTTCCTTATCCGAAATATTTAGCTGATAGTCATGGATACCGATCGGGTCGATCGGTGCAA
>CAWLAW010000286.1:0-4943 GCA_963854885.1 Gammaproteobacteria bacterium
GTGTCTCAATAGTCACCCAGCCGCCGTCGATTGCACCGATACCGGTCAAATCATCCGGGTGCATGCGCAAGGTTCCGTCAACTTCTTTGCTGCGCCATGTGGGGGTGCGAATAATTTGATTGGCGTTGTATTGGCGGCGTTGCCCTAAGGAAACTACGAATGGATATTCCGGGTCTTGAACATCCGAAGCTGGGTCAAGCGTATTCAGCCATTCGATCATTTCCGGGACATGCAAGCGAATTTTCTGATCCGGATAAGCAATGAGACTCCACACGTC
Organism: Gammaproteobacteria bacterium; assembly: GCA_963854885.1. Lineage (GTDB taxonomy): Bacteria > Pseudomonadota > Gammaproteobacteria > UBA11873. The sequence goes on from CAWLAW010000286.1 coordinate 278, forward strand.
GTTAAATTCGTTTTCTGTGAACGCGGTTCCGGACGGCGAGTTAAGAATCGTCTCAAACAACGCTTCGCCGAGCGCCGACCCTTTTTCCCCGGAGTTTATCGCTCGCTGTACGGCAGCCTCATTACGCGCCGCCGTTCGATGACAAGCCGGCCACAAAATAGCCGCCGATGCGGCCCCGTTCTCAAGCGATTTACCGATCGTCATGTAGAGGATCAACGGTGCAATCGTGCCGTAGCCAGCTTCCTCCTTTAGCAATGTCTGGAAGCGCAGCGCAAACGCCGCGCGATCAGTGCGCGCAAGCTCACGTAGTTCGTCTAAGACAGAATCTTCCGGCATTAATCCAAAGCTCTTTGCTAGGTCGGAATAAATATCGCCTTCCACGCGGGTCCCTTCCAGCGGTTCCATGAGTGGCGCACGCAAGTGGAAATAATTTTTCGGAAAAGAGAACGTAAAATACGTGAATTCCCACTTTTCGTACTGAGATGCTGCTGGCAGGACATAGTCGGCTAACGTCGCAGTCTCAGTCATTGCTACGTCGACAACAACGAGTAAATCTAATGCCTTTAACGCCTCTTCAGTCGCGATTGAGTTTGCAGCAGAATTTGCCGGGTTCGAACTATCGATAAGAATCGCACGCAACCTATCTGGGTTATCAGACAGAATTTCTTGGGCAAATCGATTCGGCGGATACACACCCATGATTTCTTCCATGTTCGTGACTAGCGATCGCGCACCTTTCGAATTGCCGATCAGCGGTTGCAACCACGTGTGGATCCCGTGCGTGCCGGGTCGGCCAAAGTGACCAGTCGCCAAGAACAGTAAATTCCCGAGATAAGAGTTTAGCGTCGAATTACGCCCCATCTCGATGCCCAGTTCGGTGCGCATGGTCATGGCGTTTGCATCGATGATCATTTGCACCGCGCGTTCGACGTCGGCTTGCGCAAGCCCGGTATGGGCGATCCATTCTTCGGCCGGAATGTCGGCAATGTGTTCGGCCACATCGTCCCAACCTTCTGTGTGCTCGGCTATGAACGTCGAATCGAAACCGTCGGCCAACGAAAGCAACTTCAACATTGCTCCAAGCAGGTAGGTGTCCGTTCCCGGCTTGATCTGTAAATGTAGATCGGCAAACTCCGCATCCTTGGTGCGCACTGGGTCGACAACAATAATTTTTTTATCGTCAGCCTTCGACGATTCTTTTAAATGTGTGCGCGCATGGGGCTCGCATTGCGCCTGCCAGATACTGCCGCCGAGCACGAACAATAGATCCGCATCTTCAGCCTGCATCGTGTGGTTACAATTTTGCGCACCGAACATTCGTCCGTTTACCCAAAACCGTCCGGATTTTTCTTGCGCAATGGAGCTGTAGAAATCGGTCGCGCCGAGTGCGCGCATCAGCATAATGCCGTAGCCGCCGCCCGAATGGTTGCCCTGTCCGCCACCGCCATAGTGCCCCAACGAACGGCCACCATAGGTTTCGCGAACGGCGAGCATTTTTTGCGTGATTTCGCTGTACGCCGACTCCCACGAAATTTCTTCAAACGAACCGTCCGCTTTGCGGCGCAAGGGTGACGACAATCGTTCCGCGTCATTCTGATAGTACGCAATTCTTGACGCTTTCTGACAAACATACCCGGAAGAACGAGGATGCTCCTTGTCCCCTTTTACCTTGGTAATTTTGCGCCCCTCGGTTTGCACGTCTAAACCGCAATTCGCATAACACAAAATACAAGCTGTTTTCTTCCAGTTAGCGTCTGACATATCTTGATCCCACCGGCTAGTTTCTTGAACTCACGACGCACATTGCCCTACCGTCTCTACGAGATCAATAGCGGTCGCAATAAGCTGCGGATGACCACGGGTTGTTGTGCTTGGCCGACCCAAAAATCGATCCAGAATCACGGTGTGGTTTAGCCATTCGAACTCTAAGGAACGAACCTATGAGCATCCCAGATCTTCAATCATTCGGATTACCAAGCTGTTCGTGACACGGCCTATCGATATGCCTGTGACGAGCGCTATGAACTGTCGCCGGGTACTGTTCCGGATCGCAAAAATTGCGAGCCGCGCGCGTAAGGTTCTAATTTGCGACCCGACCCAATTTAAATTTCGCTACACTTACACGATCTTGCTCGATTTATCAGCCCAATATTTGTCGCGTAATAAACGCTTGTAGAGTTTCCCAGTGGGCAAGCGCGGCAACTCATCTTCGAAGTCAACCGAGCGCGGACATTTCTGGTGGGATAAATGTTGCTGGCAAAATGCAATAAGCTCCGCCTCCAACTCCGATCCGGTTTGTTCGCCCGGCATGACCTGAATTACGGCTTTCACTTCCTCGCCGAGATCTTCATTCGGCACGCCAAAAACCGCGGCATCGGCGATTTTAGGATGGGTAATTAACAGGTTTTCGCACTCCTGGGGATAAATATTCACGCCGCCAGAGATGATCATGTAAGTTTTTCTGTCGGTCAGATACAAAAACCCATCGCCGTCAACGTAACCCACGTCGCCTACCGTGCTCATTGTGCCGTCCGCCGACAACGCTTCGGCCGTGCGTCCCGGATCGTTATAATATTCAAACGGGGTCGCCGTCTTAAACCAAAGTGTGCCCGAGGTGCCCTGCGCGGTCGGATTCATATCATCATCTAGAACGTGTAAATCGCCGAGCAGTACCCGACCCACCGTCCCCGGATGGGCTAGCCACTCTTGTGAGTCACACGCAGTAAATCCTAGACCTTCTGTCGCGCCGTAGTACTCAAGAATAATTGGCCCCCACCAATCGATCATTTGATGTTTGACCTGTGGCGGACACGGAGCGGCGGCATGGATCCCGATTTCCAGCGACGATAGGTCGTACTTACTGCGTACCTGGTCAGGAAGTTTCAGCATGCGGCTAAACATTGTCGGCACCAATTGTGTATGCGTAACCGAGTACTGCTCGACCAACGCGAGGTAACGCTCGGGATCGAAGCGCTCCATGATGATCGTCGTGCCACCTGTGCGAATCGAGAGATTCACCGCGGCCTGGGGCGCGGAGTGATAGAGCGGCGCCGGCGACAGATAAATCATCCCCTCGCGATACTCGAACAGTTTATTAATAAAATCGAATATCGGCAGATTTTCTGCCGGGGAGCTTTCCTGCAACGGCCGAAGAATACCTTTCGGCCGGCCGGTCGTACCGGACGAATAAAGCATTGCCGTGCCCAGTTGCTCATCGGCGAGTGGCTTGGTCGAATACTGGCTAACGGCTTCTGCATAATCGACAAACGGCGCGTCTTCGGCGGTCGCACCGACCATTAGATGCAAAGTAACATTTGGGCATTGCTTTAATGCGGCTACTGCGACATCCCGACGGGCGGCTGAGGTGATGAGGACTTTTGCATCGCAATCGTTGACGATAAAGGCCAGTTCGTCGCCAGTTAGGTATGAATTTATGCACGTGTAATACAGCCCTGCCCGCTCCCCTGCGGCACACGTTTCGGCGTATTCGAGATTGTTTTCCATAAAGATCGCGTAGTGATCTAATCGTTTTAAGCCGTGATCGCGCAGTAGATGAGCGAGTTGATTCGCACGCCCTTCGAACTCCGCGAATGTCAACGATTCGCCGCTGCTGGCCATAATGAGGCACGGTTTGTTGGGTTCTAAGCTGGTGTACTTTCCTGCATACATAAAACGAAACTCCTTAGGCGAGGCGCGCTACTTAGGACAAGCCGACTACCGGCACCAGGGCGCCGTGCACTGCGCGCGCGGCATCGGATCCTAGGAAACAAATGACTGCAGCCAAATCTTCCGGGCGAACCCATTTTGAATGGTCGGCGTCTGGCATATCTGTCCGGTTCGTTGGGGTGTCGATTATGCTCGGCAGAACGGCGTTCACATTGATGCCTTGATCGCGTAGCTCTTTCGACATGCTCTCGGTTAATCGCATAACCGCGCTTTTTGCAACACAGTACGGCCCCATATTGCCTTGCCCTTCCCGCGCAGACAGCGCGCCAACATTAACAATTTTCCCACCGCCGCCGCTAAGCATCCCCGGCACGACGGCTTCACACATATTACGGGTGGTCGAAAAATTTATCGCCAGCATCAGATCCCAATCAGAGCTCGCGCTTTCATGAACTGCTGGGCCCATGGCAAATCCGCCAGCGATATTGAACACGCAGTCGATGTTAGCCACCCCTTTGACAGCCGCGGCGACCGCATCGGGGTCGCAAAGGTCAACAACGACTTGCGCCACGCCCTCCCGCTCTCCGTCAAATATTCGATCCAGCGCGATCACGTCTGCACCTAGGTTTAGGGAACACGTGATGACAGCACGACCTAACACCCCGTTCGCTCCAGTCACTAGTACGGATTTTCCGTTTAACATTGCTCCCCCTCGTTAAGATTATTTCGCCAGATAATTTTTTAGAGTGTAATCCGGGAATATTTCCGCGCCAAGCCTCGCGATACGCGTGTCAAACGAAAATGGGACATCACACCAGGTCAAGTCCGCTCGGTAGACGAGTTGTTAATGAGACAGATCCGATAGCCATCTGGGTCAAACAGTTCGAACGAATCGTTCGGATTGTCCCTTTTACTAATTAGCGTCGCAAATTCACCGCCAGATCGATCTATTTTTCTAGCGAGGCGTTCAATATCATCGGTCGAGAAACTCACCCTCTCG
>CAWLAW010000287.1:0-4942 GCA_963854885.1 Gammaproteobacteria bacterium
AGCGAGGATCACAGCGCATCCAGTAATCGCTCGGGATTCTCGATCATAGTGCTAACGAGTGATTTACAAGGTATCGAACTCGGCTTCTGGGAAAATGAAGTGTGGGCGCAGAAAGGTGATTTTACTCAAGGTGAAGGAGCATCGTTTAATACGACTAGCGCGTTGACAAGCTACTCTCTGCAGATATTGGGCTCGAGTTACTCACTTTTTGCCGACGGGTTGTCTTTGTCTGGCCAACTACGTGATTACTCCAGCAATAACATTGCTGTCGGGGGGGTGAAGATTTACGCTATCGCTAACCATATTTTTATTGGCGACGACACGCAGAGCGCGCAGGGCCACGTTCTCCTTGGCGACGTCACGCTAACCACCGCAGTCGTGCCGTTGCCACCAAGTGTTGTTCTCTCGCTCGTTGCGTTCGCGACAACGCTTTCGATGCGTCGCAAACCCCAAGCGAAGAATCAGGCCCCCATCACATAACGCAATATTTCTACCACTTGCTCGGGCGATCGGGCGGTGGCATTTGCCGCGGCATCCACTTCTTTGAGCGCGTGATCGTGATCACCATCGTGGAGGATGATCAACGGCTTGTTTAACGCGGCCGCGTAACCTGCATCAAATGCTGCGTTCCATTGTTTATACTTCGGTCCAAATCTTACGATCACCGCATCCGCGCGACCAATCAAAGAACTCGTGCGAATGGCATTGATATTTGCACCTTTGCGATCCCGCCAAAAAGCATCGGGTTCGTCACCGAGGATCCGCACACCACACATATCACTCGCTTCGTGGTCCGTCACAGGCGCACTAAAAGTTACCGCAAGGGTTGCCGTTTTTGCGCCCTCGACAATTCGTTCGCGCCAATCCGAATGGATCTCCCCGGACAAATAAATGTTCCAAGTCTTGTCAGTCACATCCTCTCTCCTTTAACTCGCCGCAAATTCGATAGGTCGACTAAAATATCCCCTTGTGTTGTACGCCGTCGACAACAAGGACGGATCCCGACACCCACTGGGCCTTCGGTGAGGCGACAAATACGACAGCCGCCGCAACCTCCTCTGCCGTACCCATGCGCCCGACCGGGCAATTGGCCAGGGTCGCGTCGTACGTCGGGCGATCGTGTTGCTTCACCATGTCCCAGACTCCGCCTGGGAATTCAATCGATCCCGGGGCGATCGTATTGATACGAATATGTTGCGATGCGAGCTGTGCTGCCATTGTCTTTGCGTGAGCGATAAGGCCCGCTTTAGCGGCGGCGTAGGCAGGTGGCGAACCGCTTTCGAGAGCGGAAATCGATGAAATATGGACGATCGAACCTCCACCAGCAGACTGCATCCAGGGGACGACCTGCCAGCTCGCCCGAACGGTTGCCATCATGTCGATGTTTAGACTCGCTTCCCAACCCGCCTCGTCGTCTGTCATGCCGAAGCCGGAAGGATTATTGATTAATATGTCTGTCCCGCCGAGCGCTGCGTTGGCATCGTCGAGGAATTTCTTAAGTGCGCTCGCATCTCCGACATCGCAGGTCGCGGCGAAATTTTTTACGCCGGCGGCGGCTAACTCCGCTGCTGTGTTGTCAAGTGCGTCCCGGTTACGGGCGCAAATTGCGACGTTCGCACCCTCGGCCGCGAATTCGAGCGCGCTCGCACGTCCAATACCGCGACTGCCGCCTGTAACGATAACGTTCTTACCCGTTAGTCCTAAATCCATTGCTGTGTCCTTTGAATAGTTGCGCCGAACGACTTCGATGGGGAGAGTCATTTCGACCTGCTGCTGGATCGCTTTAGCGCAATCCAATATTGAGCATTGTACTATTTATCTGGCGAGATTTTTTTGACGATCAGGGTGCGTCGTCGGACGTCTTGTAGGCAATGGTCTGAATAATGATGGCGCCGCATCTATCGCGGCACCTTTAGATAGCTTCGCCGTCCTAGTTCGCCAAGCCGTAGGCGTCGCGGGTTGAGAGAAACGTTTCAACATCGCACGCCATTAGGAGTAAATCATGGCGTAGGCCGTTCCGATCTTTGATGTGATCTTTCAACAACGCTTCGTTCTGAAAGCCGAGTTCGTGGAACAGCGCACGAGCGCCTTCTTGATCGGTTGTCATGCGCGCGACGACGTTTTCGATCCGCAAAGCTAAGGCGATATTGAATGCCTCGCGGGTTAATAATCGGCCGAGACCGACTCCACGCACCGAGTCGGCAGTCATGACGCGTAAATCCGCCACATGTTGCGACCATTCAAGATCGTTTAAATGTAGCGTTGAGTAACCCACGATGCCGGTATCGTCGGCCGCCAGAATCGAGTGAATGGTGCCGTTGGAGACATCACGCACCCATTTGTCGATGCCGTCTTGTTTCGTGATATCCCGTCTCATGAATAAGATATCGTGCTGGGGAAGATTACTCGCGAACTCGATTAATGTTGGCCCGTCTTCCGCTGTCATCGGTCGTAAGGTGAAATTGCGTTCTTTTAGTCCAACATTTAACGGGTAGTTCTTAAGCGCTTCGCTAATTCTGGTTTCGGACATTACCGTCTCTCCGACTCGATGAGTTCTATGAATTTGTAATTATAACCATCGGAGGATGATCGGCTAATCGATCATCCAAATCGTTTATCTATACGGCGCGCTCGCGAAGCCAAGTATCGAGCTTCGGCCACAATCGGTAGATTGCGTTACCGCCGGCAACGAGGCTCACGTGACCGCCTTTTATCATAATCTCTTGCTTGTCCTTACTGCCGACGAGGAAAATCAGATCCTTGGACGCGTCGGTTGGGACGATGTGATCATACTCTGCGGCGACATGCAGAAAAGGCACGCGGATCTTACCTATATCGACGGTTTTGTTGCGCAGTACTAACTCGTTTTTAGCGAATTTATTGTGCTTTAGAAAGTCCTTAAACATTTCGCGGGCCATTTCGCCCGGAACAGCGAGTTGATCCGCTGCCCAACGCGAAAAAGTGAGTTGAGCCTTAACGAATGCATCGTTTTCGACATTGTTAAGTAAATTCAAATCTCCAGCGCTTTTTTGTAACGGCCGCAGTGCCTGAATGGATGCGTTAACCATGTCACCGGGAATAATCCCTAGTTCGTCGACCAAACGGTCGATGTCAAACGCTTCAGAATCCACCCATTGTTTGTACAGACTCATTCCTTCGGCATTCACGGGGGTGGTAAAGCACGCCAGATTCTTGATCCCGGCACGCGGGTTGAGTGCTGTAAACATGGTACTCAACATACCGCCCATGCAATATCCAACTAATGTGATGTCTCGCTCGCCGGTGGTTTCCTGAACTTTCTTAACTGAATCACCGATGAAATCGCAAACATAGCTTTCCAAGCGTAAACCGGAATGCTCGCGGCGTGGTCCGATCCATTCGAGCATAAAAACATCGTGGCCTTGAAGCAGGAAATATTCGACGAAACTTTGGCCTTTGGCTAAATCGAGGATGTAGCCTTTTGCGACAGGTGACATGACGATTAACAGCGGCACTCGATAAATTTCGTCCTGCATCGCCCTATAGTGATACAAACGGGCAGTATCTTTCGAGTAAATGAGCTCCTTGGGGGTTAGACCCACATCGAAGTCAGACTCCGTCTGCGGAATACGTATGCCAGGTATGTTCCGCGACAGTGCACGCTGCATTGTGGCGCCAATGCGAGTTTCCATTGCGTCGCGGTCGTCATGCCCGCCCACATCAACGCGGCGGTTGGTTGCAGCGCTCATTTGTCGGAATTTACCGGCGGTTTCTTGGTCCGTGATGGCGCTTTTTTCGGCGCGGGATCAGCCGACCCAGTACTCGCCAGCCTCGTGAGTTGCGCTCGCTGCTCGCGAATTTCAACTTGCAACCCGGAAAGCGTTTCCTCCATCTGGCCCAAGCGATCACCGATATCCAAAATGTCAGTTCGAGAAGGCATATTGAGGCTCGACAACGACTGCGCCATTGCATCGCCGAACATTCGCTGGGTATGCAGACCTTCTTGCATGTAACGTCCCATACCTTTGGAGAATCGCTCGTCCCCCATTAAATCGGTTAGATGGTCGCTCCACTGTTTCTCGGATTTGACAATCCACTCGCGCCAAATTCGAATTGGATCGAGTTGCTCTCGTTCACTCATTGCGTCGTTACCTTTAAATTCTTTACGTCGACTCGGCGAGTCGATCGGCTAATGCGCGAAATACGTCTGCGTTGTAAACCATACCAATGTGGGTGCCGCGTACTTCGGCGTTGCTATCGAGATCGTCTTCCATACAGCTTTCCCAATCTACGACTCCATCATCTTTTGAGTAAATGGCAAACTGAGGCGGGATCGTTTTGCGCGGTTGCATGATGTTCCGCACGAAGTTACAAGTGCAGTGACCGGTGCCACACGACGACAGTAAATTTCGGCCAATCACGCCGCCTTGGGCGGCTTTCAAATGATCCCAGATACCGACAATAGCGGGATGGGCTTTGACGATTTCTTTGAACGGTGAACCCATCGTGATGACGCTTTGCACCAGTTCCGGATGGTCCTGACTAACACTCTTAATGAGTAATCCACCAAGACTATGGCCAACCAAGGTTACCTTTCGACCGGTTTCGTCGTAGACGCGACGAATCCGGTGGGTCAACGCCGCGGCGGTTTTGTCGGGGCAATCATTGTTCCAGGTTATGTTGGATAAAAAAGATTCATAGCCGATGCGACGCAGCCACCACTGCATTTCGAGGAGCATGTAGTCGCCCGCCATAAAGCCCGGCACCAACATAATCGGCGCACCATTACCGCGCGTGACGCCGCGGCCGTAATAGACACGGCTATAACGTAAACTCGCCCACTCAAAACCCCATTTCGCTTCCTTCCACAACGGGGTAACGGTTTTTTCAACCGCCGGATCATGTGAAAACGGATCGCTATAGTCTTCCATTCGTCTCGCACTGCCGTTCATAGGTCTCAATT